>CAVHGQ010000044.1:0-10984 GCA_963635335.1 Candidatus Melainabacteria bacterium
GGCGCCGCCGTTCTTGCTGTTCCAGAGCTTGCTTAGCAGTACCACCTTCGCCCGGTTGTCGGGCGTGATGCGCGGGTCGGGCTTTCCCGGCTCTAGCTCGCTGCGGAGGATGGCGGCGGCCTTGTGCAGGGCCAGCGGCTCCACGGGCGCACGAAGGTGCTCGATGGTGCATCCCAGGTTTTCCGCGGCGCGCACCAGTGCGTTGGTTATAACGGGGATGGCGTGGGTGTGCTGGTGGCTGTCCATGCGCAGCGCCGTCCTCTTTTTGGGGAAGGCCTGAAGGAATTGCTCCAGCTGAGCGGTGCATTCCTTTTCCACCTGCTGCGCGAAGGCGCGTCGGTGCACACCCCTGCTTTCCAACAGAAGCCCCATGAAGTTGTGGCGGAACGCGCCGCGATCGTTCACCAGCAGCGGCACTTCGCACGCGGGGCTTACCGGGAAGCCCTCTACCAAGTTCAGGTGCAGGCCGATTTTCAGCTTGCCGGCGCTGACGAAAGGCTTGGCCAAGGCGGCCGCGGCATCGAATGCGGGCGAGTTGGTGAAGATGCTCACGCTATTCAGCGCGCCCCTGCCGCCGCATGCGCTGCTGAGCTTCAGGATATCTTTCGCCTGCTCTTCGGTGATGCCGTAGTCATCGGCATGGAATAGTACGGTGGTGTGTGCGGTACCCATTTTCCCTCGTTTCTCTCCCCTTCAGTGTACGCTGCGCTTCTACCGTAAAGTGTCGGATCGGCAACGATTGTCCTAAAACTTGCGGTATCGACCCGCGCGCCGCGCGCTGAGGGGGTAACCTCATCCCGTAACGGGGCGCACCGTGGCTTCGTTTCGCCATGTTAAGGAGATGAACGAAGCTGGCTACTAGCGCGCATACGGAAGAACCCCTGCCGTTTTTCAGGTCGAATGTGTTCCATGGCCTGGTTGTCCTGCTGGGCTTCGCGTTCATCCTTACCGGCGCATTCCATGGCAACGTGTGGTTCGACGAAAGCTACTCGGTTGCCATCGCCAACCATTCCTTCCAAGATATCTGGCACATCGGATCGGGCGACGTGCATCCGGTGCTGTTCTACTGGTGCCTGCATGTGCTGAACCTGATGTTCGGGCAGAACGTGCTGGTATACCGTCTGTTCGCGGCCGCGGGAACGCTGGCGCTTGCCTTGCTGGGGCTGTTTGTTGTGCGGCGCGATTTCGGCCGCCGCGTTGGCCTGGCCTTCAGCGCTCTTTCGCTGTTCCTTCCGTACATGGCCTTCATGGCGGTGGAGATCCGCATGTACTCGTGGGCTTCGTTTTCCGTTGCGCTGTGCGCCTTCATGGCGTGGCGCATTGCCTGCACTATGCGGGCACAGGGCGCGGCGGAACAGGACGGTTGGTGGGTGCGCATCGGCTGCGACCCTCGGCTTGGCCGCATGCGCAAATGGGCCGGCGTGCCGCGCCGTTGGTGGATGGGCTTCTTCGTTGCCAGCCTGATGTCCGCGTACCTGCACTACTACGGCGTGCTTTCCGCGTTCATCATCAACCTGTTCCTGCTGGTGTTCTGCGTGAAACAGGTGCTTGCGCGGCGTGGGAGCCGTGCCGGCCGTGATGGCCTGAAGGCCGCTTCCGCTTCAGCGGGGCAGGCTGTACCGGAGTTCGCCCCCGCACCCTCGCCCGCGAAAGGCCTTGCGGTGTTCTTGGTTGGCGCGGTGGTGCAGGTTGTGCTGTACGCGCCCTGGCTGTTGGTACTGGTAGGTCAGGTGGGGGTTGTATCGTCTGGAACCTACTGGTCGGACGCCACGTTCCCGCGCACGTTCATCGAGTGGGTGCTGTACCCGGTGTACACCAGCCAGATCATCTTCGCCGACCAGTCGGGCTGGCCGTATGTGCTTGCCCTGTACCTGTGCGGAATCGCCGCCGCCGCGGCCGTCGCTGTCGGTGTTGCCGATTTGATCCGCGCGTTACGGAAAGGCCGTACGGGGGAAGGTGAAAGTGAGCCATTGTGCGGCGCTCCCCGGGCGCTGGTGGGTCGGCTGCTTGCCCATGAAGGCGCCGTACCTGCGCTTTTGGCCCTGCTGTTTTACCTGTGCGTTCTGGCTTTCGGGGTTATAGCCTCTGTTGCCATGGACATCCTTATCGTGCAGACGCGCTATCTTTCCGTTGCGTTGGGGCCGTTGCTGCTGGCGGCTTCGGTGCTAGTGGCCAGCATCCCGCGGCGCGGCGTGGCGTATGGCCTGGTGGTAGCCTTGCTGGGTGCTTCGATAGTTGGCCAGCTGATGTTCATCCAGGATGCCTACAGCGAGGAAAACCAGGAGCCGTTGGTGTGGTTCGCGGAAACCGTCGCCGAAAACCAGGGCACGGGCATCGATGGGCAGATACCGGTGCTCTCCACCGACATCGGGTTCGAGGGCGTTACCGCCGTCACCTATCCTGACATCAAGCAGTCGTACCTGAATTGGCAGGTGGGCAACTGGGACTTGGCGTACAGCGCCTATGCGCCCACGCTCAGCATGGTGGACTCGTGGAACAGCATCTTGCCCGGCTACTCGGGTGCCTTCGTGGTGCTGAGCCAGGCGCGCTCGAGCGCGGAGACGAAGGAAGTGGAGTACCTGCTGGCCCAAGACGGCATCAGCATGGTGGATTCGCGCACGTTCTACCGCCCCTACGAGCGAACCTGGTTCACCGTCTCCGTGATGGAGAAGTCCTAGTTCGCCGGCCGCCTGGCTTGCATCGATGGGCTGAATCGGTATGATTACTACCAATGCGGGTGTCGCCAAGTGGTAAGGCACGAGCTTCCCAAGCTCGCATTCGCGGGTTCGAGTCCCGTCACCCGCTCCATAAAAAGTAACGAGCAAGGAAGACTTCCTTGCTCGTTTTGTTTTCCAGCAAAGGAAAGGGACTCGAACCGATGAGGTGGAATTCCGTTAAGAAAACGTGCCAGTGGCACGTTTTTAGGAATTCGCCCGCCGGCGCTTGCGCCAAGGGGTTGAGCGCCGAAGGCGCGGGAGTCCCGTCACCCGCTCCAGACTGTATTGCGCCGTTCTGCCGAACGGCGCTTTTCGTTTGAGGCGCTATGACGCTGCGCGGAAACCTGACGGCACATCTGGCTTTCAATCGGTCGGCGCGGCCCTTAGGCCAGCTAATCCTGCTCAGCAGAGCTGTGCAGGATGCGTTCGCTCGAACGCATAGTCGGGAACTAAACATGCCACTGGCATGTTTACTCAAGCTAGCTGCACTCGCCAGGTTCCCGCTCGCTGTTTCGTCCGAACCTAGGACTTCTGGATCTTCCTTGCTCGTTTTGCTTTCAGCAACGAATAGGGACTCGAACCGATGAGGTGGAATCCCTAACTTTCCTTTCGTCCTCCGTAACAACCGAGTTCCCGCTGGGGGTTAGCCGTCGCAAACTTTTTGTTGACTATGGCTAACTCCGGGGGTATCGTGGGTTCGCTCAAATGTTACCTACTGTTTACTTTTGGAGGGCGCGTTGTTCCTGGCGGCATTCTTGATAGGCCTGCGCGAAGGCCTGGAGGCCTCGCTTATCGTTGGCATCCTCGCTGCGTTCCTGAAGCGCAACGGGTCTTCCCTGCGCCCGCTGATCCTTGCCACCATCGGCGCTGTGCTGCTCTCCATCGCAGTTGCGGTTGGCCTCAACCTGTTCAGCACCGCACTTCCGCAGGCTCAGCAGGAAGCGCTGGAAACCATCATCGGCATCGTTGCCGTGGTGTTCGTTACCACCATGATCCTGTGGATGAACACCAACGCCCGAAACATGAAGGCCGAGCTGGAAAGCTCCGCGCAAAGCTCCCTTTCTGCCGGCGGCGAGATGGCCATGGCCGGCATGGCGTTTCTGGCCATCATCAAGGAAGGCTTCGAGACCGCAGTGTTCCTGCTGGCAGTGTTCCAGGCCTCTACCGCGGGAAGCGAGTGGTTGGGCATCGTCGGCGCCGTTATCGGTGTGGCCATCGCGGTTGTGGTGGGCTGGCTCATCTACTACGGCGGCGCCCGCTTCAACCTGGGCACGTTCTTCAAGGTTACCGGCCCGTTCCTTATCCTGGTGGCTGCTGGCTTCGTTGCCAACTGCTTCCGCACCGCGCACGAGGCCGGCTGGGTGAACATAGGCCAGCTTCAGGTGGTAGACCTTTCCTGGCTTATCCAGAACGATTCCGTGGTGGGCGCCCTGCTCACCGGCATGTTCAGCATCCAGGCCGACCCGCGTCTGATCGAGGTCATCGCCTGGGTTGCCTACCTGGTGCCCGTGATGATCATCTACTGCTGGCCCAGCAAGCACTCGTTTTCCTACGAGCGCCGCCAGCTTACCCGCCGCATCTGCGCGGGGGCGTGCATCGTGGCCGCCATCGGGATGGCGCTGCTGTGCCCGCACGGCAACACCGACGTCGCCGGTGCCACCCATCCGGTGGAAGGCAACGGCCAAACCACCGAGGTAACGCTGGTATCCGCCAGCGCGGACGCCGCGCAGATCACTTACGAAGACGGCAACGGCACCGAAACCGTGGACCTTACCAAGGTATCCGAAGGCGAGCTGGACGGCGTTCCGCTAACCCAGTGGGAAGGCTCCAAGAGCATCGAGCCCGACGCCTCGCTTCCTTCCACCATCACGCTCAACGAGCTGCGCAACCTGAACAACGGCCGCGTTCCCAGTGGCCTGAACACCGAGCGCACCCCCGGCCCCTTCAACGTGAAGTGGTCTGAATCCGCAACCTACAGCGCACGAACCGCCGGCAGCGCATCGCTGCTGCGCGCAAGCTGCGATGTGAAGCTCATCGCCACGCTTACCGGCGGCGGCATTTCCGGCACTAAGACCGTCAGCGTTTCCGGCGCGGTTTCCGGCAGCTGGGCAATCTCCGACGACGAGGTTTCCGCTTCTGAAAGCGCCGTGCAGCAGGCCCAGCTTGCTGCTGAGGAAGCGAAGCTCTGGTGGCTGTGGTGCCCGGTGGCGCTCGTGCTCGTAGGTGCCGGCGTGCTGGCCTATGGCGAATGGGACAGGCGCTCGCATCTGAAGAAGCAGCGCAAGGAAGAGGCCGCTGCATAGGCACGCCTTCGCAAGCAAAGGTTTCACTGACCTGCGGGCATGATGCACTGCAGGCTTTTGGACAAAGGTAACAAGCCCGGCACGCGCCGGGGAAGAGGCGGATTTCCCGCCGCAACCAAGACGGGACACCCCGTCAGAACGGAGGAAGAATGGAAATGACGGCACCTGCCCGCAAGCTCCTTACCGGTGCTTTTGCTGGCGTCCTGGCCCTTGCTCTGGGCGCAGGTCTTACCGGCTGCTCTGGCAGCAACGACACCAAGTCCGAGAGCAATAAGAGCTCCGACGGCGTTACCCAGGTAAACGTCACCCTGAAGGACAACTCCCAGGAAGTTGACACCACCGAGGTAGAGGCTGGCCCGGTTACCTTCAACGTAACCAACGAGTCTGCCGCTGGCATCACCGAGTTCGAGCTTTTGTACAACCAGAAGATCGTCGGCGAGAAGGAAAACCTCGCTCCCGGCCTGAACACCGTTAGCTTCACCGTTACCCTGAACGGTGGCGACTACAAGCTCTACGCTCCCGGCGCAGACAACTCCTACCTCGACTTCAAGGTAACCGGCGAGGCTGCCGCTGCTCCCGAAGGCTCCGCTCAGGAGATCATGAAGGAAGGCGTTGCCGAGTACGCTGACTACATCAAGGCTCAGGGCCAGTACCTGGAAGATGGCACCGCTGCCCTTAAGGAAGCTGTCGATTCCGGCGACGTAGAGGCTGCCAAGAAGGCTTGGGCTGCTGCCCGCCCGTTCTACGAGCATGCTGAGTCTGCAGTAGACAACTTCCTAATGCCTGGCTACACCATCCCCGAGGGTGAGGAAGCCGACAACAACTACTTCCTGGACTACCTCATCGATATGCGTGAGTCCAACCTGGACGAGGATGCTGGCTGGCACGGCTTCCATGCAATCGAGCGCGACCTGTGGGAGAACGGCGCAATCACCGATTCAACCAAGGAGTACGCTGCCGAGCTCGCTGAGAACTGCAAGATCCTGAACGAGCAGGTTCTGCCTTCCTTCGCAGACGATCTGCTTCCCGAGGACCTGGCAAACGGCGCTGCCGACCTGCTTGAGGAAGTTTCCACCACCAAGATCACCGGCGAGGAAGACAAGTACAGCCACCTCGACCTTTCCGACTTCCGCTCCAACGTTGAGGGCGCACAGCAGGCATACGCAAACCTGCGTGAAGGCCTGAAGAAGATCGACGAGGACCTGGTGAACAAGATCGACGGCGAGTTCCAGTCCGTATCCGACATGCTTGACGGCTACCGCGACGACTCCGCCCTGGGTGGCTACGTTGCCTACACCGATGCGCTTCAGAAGACCGACGCCGACAAGCTTTCCAACGGCATCATGGCTCTGCATGACGACCTGGCAACCCTCGCCGAGAAGGTCGCAACCGCTTAAGGCGAAGTGCTGAAAAGCATATCAGCGCAGCTCACATAAGGGTTTCGCAAAAGGGGAAGAGTGTCGCGCAGAGCGACACTCTCCCCTGTGTTTATAGGGAATTGTTGCGGTTGCGTTAACAGCGCAGCTGCCCTGCTCAAAGAAAGAGGCCGCGAATGGCAGAAGAGAAGAACGAAGGTGTAGAGCTCGTCGGCGACAGCGAAGAGAAAAGCGCTGCAGCCGCCAAGGCCGAGCGCCAAGGCCGCCAGTTCAGCCGCCGTCAGCTTATCGGCGGCGTGGCTGCCGGTGTGGTAGGCGGTGCGCTTGTTGGATCGGGCGTCACCCACGTGGTGAAGGAGAACGCCTTCAACGACAGCAACCCCGACGGTGCAGCGTACACGCGCATCGAGCTGAACAACGCCCAGCAGTTCTACGATCTTGATTATCCCAGCGGCATCCAGGATGCCGCGCAGCGCTACTGCACGTTCGTGATGTTCGACATGAAGGCCGGCACCACCAAGCAGGACCTGCAGCTGTTGCTGGCCCGCTGGACGGCCACCATCGCCGTGCTGCAAACCGGCAAGCCCCTGGGTCAGATCCGCCCCGACTTCAGCCAGTCTTCCGTGCCGAAGGACATGGGCGAGTGCGCCGACTTGGACCCGTGCTCGCTTACCATCACGGTAGGCTTCGGCCCCACGCTGTTCGACGACCGCTTCGGCCTGCAGTCCTTCGCCCCCGATTTCGAGTACTTCAAGGAGTGGGACCGCATCACCGGCGAGCGCTTGGTTACCGACAAGACCGGTTCCGACATCGGCATGCAGATCTGCGCCGACGATCGCCAGGTAATCTTCCATGCGGTGCACTCGCTGGCTCGCATCGCCCGCGGCAAGGCGAAAATCGTGTTCCAGCAGGAAGGCTTCCTGCCCATCCGCCAGTCCGACAACCAGCCCACTCCGCGCGACCTGTTCGGCTTCCGCGACGGCACCACGAACCCCACGGAAGACCAGGAGTACGAGGAGTTCGTATGGGTTAAGGAAACCAAGCAGGAATGGCTGAAGAACGGTTCGTTCATGTGCCACGGCCGCACCATCGCCGACGTTGAGACGTGGGAATCCGACCGCATCTCCGACCAGGAGCAGCTCATCGGTCGCCGCAAGGACACCGGTGCCCCGCTTTCCAACCCCGATGGCGACGAGTTCGATATCCCCGACTTCACCGCGCGCGACGAGAACGGCAACCTGCTCATCGACCCGAACAGCCACGCCGCCATCACCAGCGACCAGCGCTTGGGCTTCAAGGTGCATCGTCGCAGCTACAACTACTGGACGGGCCTGAACGACCACGGCGACCAGAACGCGGGCTTCCTGAACTGCGTGTACGTGAACGATCCGTACCACTACTGGCTGCTTCGCGACGACATGGGCCGTTACGACCGCCTGAACGAGTACTACTACGATGACTACCGCGGCGTGTATGCGGTTCCGCATGCGCCGGCTACGGGTACCTACCTGGGCCAGGAATTCTTCGAGTAGGCCTTCGGGATTCACCGGGCGCCCCTGCCGAAAGGCGGGGGTGCCTTTGCTGTTTTCTGAAGCCGGGCGAAATGGCGCCTGCCTGGTGGCGTGGGCGGTGTGGGTTGCGTCGGAAGGGCCGCCTGGTTCATTCGGCGCCGGCGCCGGTGAGCCACCCGGAACCAGAAGGCCTTGGAGTGGCGCGAGCGCTCGCGTTACCCCAAGACGTTCTGACGATGAATGCACTTCAAGGAGGCGAAGATGTTCGACAAACGACTGCTAGGGCTCATACCCGAAGCCCGCAAATACCTGGTGCTGGCCGTTACGGGCAATTGGGCTGCGCTCATCTGCTATGCGGTGGCCATGCTGGCCTTGGCCTCGTTCTTGGCGTCCCTGGCGTTGGGCACGCTGGACGCTGCTGCGGTGGGCCAATGGGCTATGGTTTCGGTGGTGGCCATGGTGCTGCGCTTCGCCTTCGTCTCCGTTTCACAGTACGCCGGCTCGAAGGCTTCGGCCGTGGGCAAGGCCGCCGTGCGCGAGCGCGTGTACGACAAGCTGGTGGCCTTGGGCGCTTCCTACAAGGAACAGGTTTCCACCACGCAGGCAGTGCAGATCTGCGGCGAAGGCGCCGAAAAGCTGGAAGTGTATCTTGGCCAGTACCTGCCGCAGCTGTTCTATGCGGTGTTGGCGCCCCTTGCCCTGTTCGTGTTGTTCCTGTTCATCGACGTGCCGGCAGCCGTGGTGCTGCTGGTGTGCGTGCCGCTTATCCCCATTGCCATCGTGGTGATCATGAAGGTGGCGCGCCGCGTGATGGGCGCCTACTGGGATTCTTACACTGACCTGGGGCAAACCTTCTACGAGTCCATCAGCGCCCTTACCACGCTGAAGCTGTTCCAGGCCGACGAGGCCAAGCAGCAGCAGATGGACGAAGAGGCCGAGGGCTTCCGTGCTTCCACCATGCGTCTTCTGCGCATGCAGCTGAACTCCATCACCGTGATGGACTTCTTCACGTTCGGCGGCGCTGCGGTGGGCATCGTGATAGCTCTGTTCCAGCTTGCCGCGGGTAGCATTTCTCTTCCTGCCGCCATTTCCGTGGCACTGCTTGCCGTGGAGTTCTTCCTGCCCATGCGCATTTTGGGGTCGTATTTCCATACCGCCATGGGCGCCGCCCCGGTGCTCGACCAGATGTTTTCACTGCTTAGCCTGCCCGACCTTAGCCAGGGAACCGAAACCGTGGAAGCGGAAGAGGTGGAAATCGTCTGCGAGGGCCTTTCGTATTCGTATGGCGAAGGCAGTGCGCTGGCCGACATAAACCTGAAGGTGGAAGAGAACACCTTCGTGGGCATCACCGGCGAAAGCGGATCGGGAAAGTCCACCTTGGCGAAGCTGCTTTCCGGCGAGCTTATGGGCTACACCGGCAGCGTGCGCTTCAACGGCGTGGAGCTGCGCAGCATCAGCCCCACTTCGCTTCGCGGCCTGGTAACTCACATATCGGCTTCGGCGTACATCTTCAAGGGAACCATCCGCACCAACCTGATGGTGGGCAACCGCAACGCCACCGACTACGCCCTGTGGAACGCGCTGGGCAAGTGCAACCTGGACGACTTCGTGCTGAAGCAAGGCGGGCTGGACATCCCTGTCGCCGAAGGCGGCGCCAACCTTTCCGGCGGGCAGCGCCAGCGCTTGGCCATCGCCCGCGCTCTTCTGCGCGATACCCCCATCTACCTGTTCGACGAGTCCACATCCAACGTGGACGCCGACAGCGAGCGCGACATCCTGGCCTGCATCCAGCGCCTTTCCATCGAGAAGACCGTTGTCGTAATCTCTCATCGCCTTTCTGCGCTGGCCTGGGCAGACAACATCGTGGTGATGGAGAAGGGCCGCATCGTGGAGCAGGGCGCCCACGGCGAATTGGCCGTTTCCGGCGGCGCCTATGCGAAGCTGTGGCAGCAGCAGGAGCAGATGGAGGCGCTTGCCCGCCAGGCCGAAGAGGTGCGTGCCATGCACTCCAAGGCCGATGGCGAGGCCGATGTGGACGTTCCCGCGGCCATGGCCGAAGCGCTGGAGAAGATGCCGCCCAGCATTGCCACGGCAACGATGTCGGTAATGAAGGGCGCCAAGATTCGTGCGTTGGTGGAAGAAGGCGGCTCGGGCATGCCCGCCGGGCACCCGGCCGACATCCTTATCAACGCCGCCGACACGGCACAGGGGGAAGCGTCTGCGAAGGGAGCCTTTGCCGCGGAAGGTGCTGCCGATACCGCCGCTGCCCAAGCCGCGGACGTTTCCGATGCTCCCTCCGATACCGAACAGGCTGCCCCTGCCGCATCCGCCAGCACCGAAAAGAAGCGCTCGGTGCCCAGCGTGGTTTGGGGGCTGTTGGGGCTGTTCGGAAAGCTGTGGCCGCTGGTGGGAACCTCCACCCTGTTCGCGTCGTTCGGCTTCGCCGCGGCCATTCTGATGGTGGTGTTGGGCGCTGCTGCGATGCTGGGCATCGCCGCCGATTGCTTCACGTGGAACATCGCGCTGGTTGCGGGATTGGTGCTGCTGTGCGGCGTGGTGCGCGGCTTCCTGCGCTACGGCGAGCGCTTGGTATCGCACGACCAAACCTTCCAAACCTTGGCGGTAATCCGCTCCAAGGTGTTCCGCCATATGCGCACCCTGGCCCCTGCTCGCCTGGAGGCGCGCGACACGGGCGACCTTATCACCCTGCTCACCGCCGACATCGAGCTGCTGGAAGTGTTCTACGCCCATACCATTTCGCCGGTGCTGGTGGCGCTTATCGTGTCCGTTGCCGTGGCGGTGGGCATCGGCGTACAGCAGGTTTGGCTGGGCGTGGCTGCCTTGGCGGGCTTCGCCGTGGTGGGCGTGGTGCTGCCCATCCTGCTGAACATCTGGACCGATACGCTGGGCCGCCGCACGAAGGAGCGCTCGGTGCGTTTCGGCAGCTTCATGTACGAAAGCCTTATGGGCCTTTCGGAAGTGCTGCGCTTCGGCGCCACCGACCTGCGTCGCGACGAGCTGGGCGGCCGCATGGGCGCCCTTGCCGCCGAAGAGGTGAAGTTGGCCCGCCGCAGTGC
>CAVHGQ010000045.1:0-10898 GCA_963635335.1 Candidatus Melainabacteria bacterium
CTCGGTGTAGGTGTTGTCGAACAGCGCCTTGGTGCCATCCGCGGTCGCGGTGCTGTACTTGTAGCTCAGATCAAGCGAACCCTGGCCGTTGTCGGTGGCCGTCACGGTAACCAGTACATCATCGGCAAAGGCCCAGCCCGCCTCGGGCGTGCCCTCCTCGTGGATAACGTAACTATGCGTGCCGGATTCGGTGTACTTGGCGCCCCAGTTGAAGTAAGCGTAGTCGTCGCTGGGGGTGCACTTTATCTGCTGAAGCGCGTAGCCAGTGCGATGCCCCTCGGAGTCGGCATTGTAAACACCGAAGGTGAAGTTCTTGTCCCAGAACGTGCTATCGGCCTCGCCACCGTTAACGGCCTTCTTCACATGCAGAACGGGCGTACCAGAGGTCTTATACGTGTTGGCGAAGGTCATCCCCTCGCCTTCAATGGGAACGAGCTCGCCACCCTCGGCAGTCTTAGCGTACGTCACGTTGCCGACGAGCTTGCCGTCCTGCTCAACAACCTGAACCGTGGCCGTATAGGTGCTGGAGTCGTAGATCCAGCCACCCGCAGCGCTTGCGGTCTCGCTCACGGTGTAGGTGAAGGTCTGACCCAGCATGCTGTCAGAGAGCGTGCCGGTGAAGGTGCCCGTATAAGTACCCGTACCCTTCGCCGTGGTCTTGACGACGACGTCGGAGAGCTTCGGCGCAGAAGCGGCATTGTCGCCCGTGGCCTCGGCCTTGAAGGTGAACTCGGCGCCCGCAGGAGCATCCGCACCTTCGACCTTCTTCTCGATGCCCAGGTCGAACGAACCCTTGGAAAGCTCGTCATAGGCGCTGTACGAAACTGCATTGCTGGGGATGCAACCAAGAGCCACGGCCTTATCGTAGGCAGCCTGGTAGTCGGTCTTCGTGGCATCGCTCTTCAGCATCACGTAGGTATCGCCCGTGAAGCTGATCTCGTAACCCGCGGGAGCCTTGACCTCCTTGAAGTAGTAGAGCGTGTTGGACGCAAGCTTGGCGTCCTCGGTGCCAAAGGTGACCTTGCCGCTGGCCTCGCTCGTGGCGGTTTCGCCAACCTTGCTCGAAACGATGTTGCCCTTTGTGGACGCATTCAGGTCTACCTGCCACAGCTCGAACTCGGCGCCGGCAAGGTTCTTCTTACCGGAGGAATCGCTCTTGGTGATGGTGATGCCCCAGCTCTCGGAAGAGGTGCCGCCGCTGTTGCTCGCGATATTGAACGACTGCTGGTCGGCCACTTCAGAGCCTGCCAACCCCGTAAGCGAGCAGGTGTTGGTGAAGTCCGTCAGCAAGTCGCCTTCGTTGCCGGAAGGCATGACCTCGTACTTCACGGTTACCTTGGTGTTGTCAGGGATGGTAAGAGAAAGGCGCGTATGCACGGTGCCGTCAGAGCCGGGAACGTTGGAAAGGGTGTAGCTAGCGCGGCCATCAGTAAGGAGGTTCATGCCGTCGCCCGCCATGACGGAAAGCGTGGAAGCAGCGAATGTGCCGCGGCTGTCCATGTCGTCCACAAGCGTGATGGTGTCGGAGTCGGTGACCAGGTCGTAGCCGTTCTCATTCACCACGATGTTGTACTGACGGGCCGAGCTGCCGGAAATCGCGCCGCTCGTCTTGCTAAGCGCCTTGTTGCTCAGCTGGACGGTGCCGCTGCCCTGAGGGAAGTTGTAGCTGCCCGAAGTTGCCTGGGCGGTGTTGGAGACCTTCTTGTTCACCGCGCCGTCAGTGCCAGACGCGCCGGCGACGGTGCCCTTGGTGGCAGTCTGGTAGGAGAGCTCGACGTAGACTTTCCCATAGGAAGTCCCGTCAGCCTTGCTCGTGGGCACGGTTATGACGGCAGTGGACGAGGTATAGCCAGGCGTGACCGTGCCGCTCGCCACTGGGTCACCATATGCGCCCTCACGAAGCTTATACGTAACGTCGCCCTTGATGATGGAGTAGCCCTCGGTGGGCAGAACGTCAGTGACCACAACGTCCGCGCCCTTAAGGTCGAGCACCGGTTTGTACTGGTACTCCCACTCGCCCGTCCTGTTGACAGCAACCTTCCAGTCGGTGATCCAGGCGCCCTTGGTGCCGTCGTTCCACTCGTAATCAGCATCCCACGAGGAGCTAGTGCCGTTCTTGATAACCGCGGGCGGCGTGGCCTCGCGCTCGATGGTGTAGGAAGCGTCCGCAGAGATCTCGTTCTTCTTGTTGGTCTTAACGGACGAGACGTTCTTATAGGTGCCCGTTGGATACTCGTCGTTCACCTGATTGGTGATGGTGCCATAGGACACGGTGACCTTGGCACCGCTCTTGCCAATGAGACTCTTGACCGCGTTGGTGTCCTTGAAGGTGATCTTGATGAGCTGGCCCCATGTGCCCTGCGCGCTCGTGGCCTTCTCGATGGCATAGTCGGTGCCTGCCACGAGGGGCGTGCCGTCGCTTGCGCTCACCGTCACGTCACCGTTAAGGCTCACCTGCACGCCACTGGGCAACTCACCAAACTTGTCCGTGAACTCAATCGAGGTGGGCGTCGTGCTTTCAGCCATGTCGCCGAACAGGATCTCGGACTTCCAGGAAGCTTTGCCATCATAGCTATCGGAGCTGACGGTGCTAGCAAGCGTCTTCGTGATGTACTTGCCAGTGTCGGGCGGGTTGTAGGAGCCCGTGGCCGTACCTTTGGGCTCAGTGCTGGTGTTAGGAGGGGTGACCGTGGCAGTGTTGGAGACGGCGTCCTTCGAGGACGTATCGCTCATCTTGGTGTAGTAGGTAACCGTGTACTGCTGTTTGCCGGCATCGCTCGGGAACGTGAAGCTGAGAGACGAGTCGGTTTCGGAGACCGTGGGCGTGATAGCTGCACCGCTCTGGTCGGTGATGGTCACACCATCGGAAAGGAAGGTTTGGTCGGTGCCGATGGTATCGGTGAACGTATAGCCGCCCATGTCGGCCTTGATGCTGCCGCTGTTGAGCGTCACGACCCACTTGATGCGGTCGGGCGTGCTGCTGCCGTCAGCATACTTGGATGCCATGGAGTACTTGGTGCTCTGGGGAGAGCTGCTGGCCTCCGTCGCGTCGCCCTTGCGGTCGACTCCCCAACTCCACTTCACAGAGTTGTTCGCATCGGAGATTTCCGTGTTGTCCGTGGTGGGAAGGCTGTTCACCTTGGTCTTGTACTGCACGTAGTAATCGCCGGCGGAAAGATCGCCCAAGCTGATGGTGGCCGTCTGGTCGCTGACCTTTGCCGTGCAAGTGCCGGAAACGGGGTTGCCGCTTGCGTCTACCAGCTTGAAGGAGCCCTCCTCAAACGTAAGGTTGCTGCCGATGGTGTCAGTAAGCACGACGTTGGTGGCGTGCGCGGTAGGCGTTACCTTGACCGTCCAGGTGTAGGTGCCGTCATCCTGATTGTACGTGGGACCGTTCCACTGCTCGTTCATGTTGCCGCCGAACTTGGAGCCGTAAACGCTGCCGTCCTTGGTGTTGACGGTTACCGCAGAAGAGGTGCCGGGGAAGTTGAGCTGCTCGCTGTTGCCGTCGCCCTTGTCCACACCATTGAGCTTGGCCTCGAACTTGATATTGGCGTTCACGACCGTCTGGGAAAGGTAGCTCTCGCTGTACTTGAAATACGCAACGCCGTTGCTGATGTACCAGGTGCCGGCCGCAACACCATTGTCATACAGCGTGGTCTCGGCCAGGTCGGAGACCTTCGCGTTTGCCGGGAAGACGTAGCTCAGATTGGGGTTGGAGAGCGTGGGACGGAAGCCGTCGTTGAAGGTAACCGTGAGCTTGCCGTAGAAGCTCTCGTCGCCGGACTTGGCGGTATCGCCCAAGGGGGTGCTGCAGTTGCTGTCCGAGAACAGCTCCACCGAAGCATTGCAGTTGTTGCTTATGTCCACGAAGTCGGCACCAGGGTTGTAGGAGCCGGTGGTGTCGCCGCCGACGGAGGCGAGCGCTATGCCCTCGTCGGAAGACTGGGGCGCAGGATCGTTGGAGTCCGTAGACGTGCCGTTGGAAATGTTGCCAGCGGAATCGCCCTTCGCGGAGCCCGTGTCGGTGCCGGTATCGGAACCGGTCGAGCCAGACCCATCGCCAACCGCGGCTTTCGTGCCCTCGCCGGTATCGGTGCCGGAAGCAGCGGTTCCGCCGTCCTGCGTGGTGCTTGCGGTTTCGACGTTGTTGCCTTCGGAGCCTGTGCCCGTTGCGGCACCGCCATCGCCGCCAGCGCTGGCAGCAACCTGCTGCTCGATGCTCTGGCCAGTAGAAACGCTGCTCTGCGACGTAGCAGAGGCCTTCGTTATCGGGGAAAGGCCCAGAACCAGGACAACAGCCATCGCGCTGTTCACGATCTTGGTTCCGAGGCTACCCCCCCCCACCACTTTGTTCCGAGCCATTGTTACCCCTTCCCTCCGGAGCGAACCCCGCCCCGGTACGTTCACGCAAAAGAAAAGCCCCGCGTTGCTGCAGGGCTAAAAGCCCTGGCAGGCGCCGGGACTTGGAATTTCTGTTTGGTTGATGCCGTGAAGGGAACTACCGCCGAATGCGGCAGCATGGCAAAGAGCTATTGAATTCGCGCTGTTCGCTAAACGCTTCATTCAATGCACGTACGCATTGTGGCGATGCCCCCTTCCTTGCTTGCGCCCAGACGTCCGATAGGCACTCTGAGCAGGATGTATTGTTCTCAGGGTAAAACAGGCGGCGAACCGTGACAACAAAAATCGGGCAATTGATGGCATTTTTGCCGCTTGTCCGCGATTTCGCTTCAACCACAGGTTGAAGCGGCGCTGACCTCACGAAACAGAAGATGCCCGCAAGACAGCTCTTGCGGGCATCTGGTTTTACCTGGGGTTGGGCTTACCGCGTGGCTACTTGGCCACCACGTTCACCAAACGGCCGGGGATAACGATGACCTTCTTGATGTCCTTGCCTTCGGTGGCGCCGGCAACAGCGGCAAGCGCAGCCTCGCGCACGGCTTCCTCGGCAGCGTCGGCGGCTACGGTGATCTTCGCCTTCACCTTGCCGTTCACCTGCACCGCAAGCTCCACCTCGGCCGACTTGGCGGCGTTGGGGTCGAACTCGGGCCACGGCTGCTTGTGCACGGAGCCTTCGTTGCCCAGCACGTCCTGCCACAGCTCTTCGGCCCAATGCGGAGCCATGGGAGCAAGCAGCTTCACGATGACCTGGGCAACCTCGGCGTCGAAAGCCGCAAGCTCGGCATCGGCGGCGCGCTCTTCGGCAGAAGCGCAGCGCAGGTAGGTGCCGGTGGCGTTCACCAGCTCCATGATGGCGGCGATGGCCGTGTTGAAGTTGTTGCGTGCGAAGTCGTCGATGACCTTGCCCACCACACGGTGGCGCTCGCGCAACAGCTCGTCGTGCGCCTTCTTCACATCGACTTCATTGGCGCCGGGCTGGAAGTAGGTTTCCTCGCCCGCCTTGCCGGCCAGGTCGTTCACCATGCGCCAAGCGCGGTTCAGGAACTTGTACATGCCCGCAAGGCCGTCCTCGTTCCACTGAAGCTCCTTGTCGGGTGGAGCCATGAACAGGATGTAGGCGCGCACCGCATCGGCGCCGTAGCCGGCGATCATGTCCTCGGGGCTGATGACGTTGCCCTTCGACTTGGACATAACCTCGCCGTTCTCATCGAGCACCATGCCCTGGCACAGCAGGTTGGTGAAGGGCTCGCTGAAGTCGAGCATGCCCATGTCGCGCAGCACCTTCGTGAAGAAGCGGCTGTACAGCAAATGCAGGATGGCATGCTCGATGCCGCCGATGTACTGGTCCACCGGCATCCAACGGTTCACGCGCTCGGGCGCGAAGGGCAGCTCGGCGTTGTGCGGGTCGGTGTAGCGCATATAGTACCAGCTGGAGCACGTGAAGGTGTCCATGGTGTCGGTTTCGCGGCGCGCGGGCTTGCCGCACTTCGGGCACGTGCACTTGGCGAAGCCCTCGTGCGTGGCCAGCGTTTCGCCTGCTGCCAGGTCGATGTCCTCGGGAAGGCGCACGGGCAGCTGGTCTTCGGGGACGGGCACGATGCCGCACTCGTCGCAGTACACCACGGGGATGGGATTGCCCCAGTAGCGCTGGCGGGAGATAAGCCAGTCGCGCAGGCGGAACTGCACCGACTTCTTGCCCTTGCCCTGTGCTTCCAGGTCGCCGATGATGGCGTCCACGGCAGGCGAATGCTTGCCGCCCACCATGCCGGTGTACTTGCCGGACTGCACCAGCACGCCTTCGGCCTCGTAGGACTTCTCCCAATCCACAGACGTTACCTTGCGCTCCTGCACACCGTTGAGCTGAGGATACAGCGGGTCTTCCTCGCCTAGGATGATGGGAATGATGGGCAGGTCGTACTTGCGGGCGAATTCGAAGTCGCGCTGGTCGCCGCAGGGGACGGCCATTACCGCGCCCGTGCCGTAGTCGGCCACGATGTAGTCGGCCACCCATACGGGCACCTTTTCGCCGTTCACGGGGTTCAGCACGTAGCGGCCGGTGAAGGCACCGTGCTTCTCGCGGTCGCCCTGGGCGCGCTCCACGGCACTAACCTTCTTGGCGGATTCCACCAGCGCCATGACGTCGGCCTCGTATTCCGTGCCGCACACCAGCTGGTGCACCAACGGGCTTTCGGGAGCCAGCAAGAAGAAGCTGCAGCCGAACAGGGTATCGGGGCGCGTGGTGAACACGGTGATGGTTTGGGCATCGTCCTTGCCTTCGGCGGGAACCAGCTCGAAGTCGACCTCGGCGCCTTCGGAGCGGCCGATCCAGTTGGCCTGCATCTGCTTTACCGGGTCGGGCCAGCCGTCGAGCTGGTCCAGGTCGTCCAGCAGTTCCTGGGCGTAGTCGGTGATCTTGAAGTACCACTGGGTAAGGTCGCGCTTTTCAACCGCGTCATGGCAGCGCCAGCATTCGCCTTCGGTTACCTGCTCGTTGGCAAGAACGGTTTTGCAGTTGGGGCACCAGTTCACCGGGCTGTTGCGACGTTCCACCAGGCCGCGCTTGTACATCTGCAGGAAGATCCACTGACCCCAGCGGTAGTACTCCGGGTCGCACGCAACAACCGTGCGGTCCCAGTCGTAGGAAAAGCCCATGCGCTTGAAGCTGGCCTTCTGCGTTTCGATGTTGGCATAGGTCCACTTCGCCGGATGGGAATTGTGCTTGATTGCGGCGTTTTCAGCGGGCAGGCCGAACGCGTCCCAGCCCATGGGATGCAGCACGTCGTAACCGCGCATGCTGTAGTAGCGCGCGGTCACATCGCCGATGGTGTAGTTGCGCACATGGCCCATGTGGATGTCGCCCGAAGGATACGGGAACATTTCCAGCACATAGCGCTTGGGCTTGCTGGTGTCCTCGGTTGCCTTGTGCGCGCCCGTTTCGGCCCACACCTTCTGCCAACGCGGCTCAATCTCGTGCGGATTGTATTCTTTCATGCGGCAATTCCTTTTCCGACATATCCCTGCTTGCGAAGTTGGCTTGCACGGCGCCCGCCAACGCAAATCTTCATATACGGTTTGCCATTATACTGCCTTGACCGGCCGGCACCGCTCATTGCGTAAAACAGCCGCAATCCACGCGGTTGCGCCGTGCTGTGGAAGGGGTGGTCGTGTTGCGAACACGACGCTTCCACCAATCCACCTAGCAGCAGAAAGGTTTGCGACGCAAAGCGCCCGACCGAAATCCCTGACTGGCGCCGCTGTTCCACGAATCGCCCGACAGACCCGCCCCCACCCACAAACAGGAAGAGCCCCGGAAGGGCTCTTCGAGAAGGTTCAGGGTTCGCGGCTGCGCGGTTCGCCGGCAACAAGCGGGGCGCGGCCAACAGGCCAATGCTCCCAGCCGCCTAGGCCGCCGAACAGCACGCCGCTTACAGGATGCGGTAGCTTACCGTGCGCAGGCCCCAGTCTTGGCAGGTGCTGAAGCCGAAGGCCTTGAACACGCCAGGCTGAAGATCCAGCGAGCGCGAGCCGCCGCCCATACCGCCGCAGTCGTTGATGGTGGCGACAACTGTTTTGCCACCGTATTTGATTTCCACCGCGTGGCCGAAATATGAGCGATAGTTCGACCAAGCCGTGGGGATAGCAACGCCCATCGAGCTGTCGTTGCACACCGCACCCGTTGCCGTGGTGCCCGGGTTCGGGGTGCCGGCATCGGAGCTACCGCCATAGGCAGAGGCAATGCCCGTTTTCCAGCCGGTAGACGAATCCGAGCTGCTGCTGGAATCGGAGCTGGAACCGGAATTCGAGCTGGAACCCGAATTGCTGGAGCTATTGCTCTCGGTGTTGGCGGTAGGCGTGCGGTCGGTGTTGGTGTTCCAATCAGAGCTTATCTGCACCTGGGCTTCGGCCTGCGCCTGCTCTTCGGCAGCCTTCATCTGCTCGGCCTGCGCCTGAAGGGCGGCCAGCTCGGCCTGCGCCTGGGCTTCCTGGATGGAGGAAACCTTGGCCGAGGCATCGCTTACCACCTGCTGGGCCTGAGCCTTCTTCTGCTCGGACTCATCCAAGAGCTTCTGCTGCGAGTCGCGCTGGGAGTCGAGCTCTTCAAGCGCAGACGAGAACGTGTCGCGCAGCTGCTTCTGCTCGGCCACCTTTTCCGCCTCGTCTTCCTGGATGGCGGTGTAGTAGGTAAGGTTCTTGGCGAAATCGGTGATGCTCTCGGAAGAAAGCACGATGCCTACCAGCGAAAGCGATCCGTCGCTCTTGTACTGGGAAAGGATGGCGTCGGAAAGGGTGTCGCGCCCTTTCAGCATCTGCTGCTGGGCGGAAAGCACCTTTTGGGTGGTGTCTTCGATCTGCGCATCGAGCTTCGAGAGCTGCTGCTGCAGCGAATCGTATTCCTTGTTCAGGGAATCAAGCTCGGCCGAAGCAGCAGAAAGGGTTGCCTGGGCATCGGAGAGCTCGTCTGCGTGCGCCTGGCGCAGCGACCCGGGAAGCGGCATTGCCACCGAAGCGGCCAGCGCCATGCTGAGGGGCACCGCAAGAAATGCCTTGGGTAGTGTGTTTAAAGCTGTGTTTGACATGCCTGAAAGTGTAGCGTACTGGGCAGATGGCACCTAATCGCCGGGAATGCGCACGCGCTTCGCGGTTATCCGCATTGGCTCCATAACACCTGGTAGATTGCGCGTTTCGCCAGGAATGCGCCCCTTTTCGGGCGGGGAGATTTTATGAAGAGCCCCACAGCTTGGCGCCGTTGTCCAACAACGGAAACGGGAGCCCGAAGGCTCCCGCACATTCCCGAACATGTTCGTTTTCCGCCGCCTTGGCGGCCGGTGCCGCCTCTAGCGGATGGTGTTGCTTACGTAGGGCGTCTTGTCCTTCAGCAGAACGTCGTGAGCGCCGCCCTCCACGATGGAAGTGGAGCTGATGACGGTGAGCTTCGCCTTTTCCTGCAGCTCGGGGATGGTGAGCGCGCCGCAGTTGCACATGGTGCTCTTCACCTTGGAAAGCGTGATGTCCACGTTGTCCTTCAAGGGGCCGGCGTAGGGAACGTAGGAATCTACGCCCTCTTCGAAGGTCATGCCCTTCTTCTTGCCGCCCAGGTCGTAGCGCTGCCAGTTGCGGGCGCGGCTGGAACCTTCGCCCCAGTACTCCTTCATGTGCTGGCCGTTCACCACAACCTTGTTGTTGGGAGCCTCGTCGAAGCGGGCGAAGTAGCGGCCCAGCATGATGAAGTCGGCGCCCATGGCCAGAGCCAGGGTTACATGGTGGTCGTACACGGTGCCGCCGTCGGAGCAAACCGGCACGTAGATGCCCGTTTCGCGGTAGTACTCGTCGCGCGCCTTGGCCACCTCGATAAGGGAGGTTGCCTGGCCGCGGCCGATGCCCTTGGTCTCACGCGTGATGCAGATGGAGCCGCCGCCGATGCCCACCTTGATGAAGTCGGCGCCTGCATCTGCCAGGAAGCGGAAGCCCTCGGCGTCTACCACGTTGCCGGCGCCCACCTTCACGGAGTCGCCGTAGTGGGAGCGGATCCAGGCGATGGTGCGGCTCTGCCATTCGGAGAAGCCCTCGGAAGAGTCGATGCACAGGGCATCGGCGCCAGCCTCTACCAGCGCGGGAACGCGCTCGGCGAAGTCGCGCGTGTTGATGCCGGCGCCAACCAGGTAGCGCTTGTGGGAATCCAGCAGCTCGTGCGGGTTGGACTTGTGCTGCTCGTAGTCCTTGCGGAACACCATGTACATGAGGTTGTCGTTATCGTCGACGATGGGCAGGGAGTTCAGCTTGTTGTCCCAGATGATGTCGTTGGCTTCCTTCAGCGTGGTGCTTGCGGTGCCCACGATGAGCTTTTCGCGCGGGGTCATGAACTCGGAAACGGGAGTGTCCAGATCCATGCGGGAAAGGCGGTAGTCGCGGCCGGTGACAATGCCCAGCAGCTTGCCCTGGCCCTTGCCGCCCTCGGTGACGGGCATGGTGGTGTGGCCGCTCTTTTCCTTCAGCGCCACAACGTCGCGCAGGGTGGCGTTGGGAGTGAGGTTGGAATCGGAGCGGACGAAGCCTGCCTTGTGGTCCTTCACGCGACGGACCATGGCTGCCTGGCTTTCGATGCTCTGGGAGCCGAAGATGAAGGAAAGGCCGCCCTGCTGAGCAAGTGCAACGGCCATGCCGTCGTCGGAAACGGCCTGCATGATTGCGGAAACCATGGGGATGGAGAGCTTGAGCGCAGGCTCTTCGCCCTTCTTATAGCGAACCAAGGGAGTGGAAAGGTCTACCTTCTCGGGGATGCACTCCGAAGAGGAGTAGCCCGGTACCAGCAGGTACTCGTTGAAAGTACGCGAGGGTTCGTCGAAATAATGTGCCATTTAGCGCTCCTTAGTGAGTCTCATTTTCCGATTCCCCGCTAAAGCCGGTCCCCTTCTTGCCCGGTTGGTTTCCGCGAGGTTAATCCATTATAGACACCCGCGCGAAACGTGGGGGAAGCTATACAAGAAAAATGGCGG
>CAVHGQ010000046.1:0-3521 GCA_963635335.1 Candidatus Melainabacteria bacterium
CTGCCCATCAAGATCAACGCTGCCGGCGTTATCCCCATCATCTTCGCAAGCTGCTTGATCTACTTCCCGGCACAGATCGCCGCGCTGTTCAATGTCGATTGGCTTACCACGGTGGCAAATGCCATTTCCGCTGGTTGGGTGAACTGGATCCTTACCGCAGTGCTTATCGTGTTCTTCGCCTACTTCTACACTTCGGTGGTGTTCAACCCCGTGGATACGGCAGAGAACCTGCAGCGACAGGGTGGCTTCATCCCGGGCATCCGTCCTGGGCAGAACACCGTGCAGTACATCAAGGACGTTCTGCACAGGGTTACGCTTCCGGGCGCGATCTTCATTGCCGCGATTGCCGTTGTTCCCTCTATCTTGTTCTACTTCACTAACAATTCGCTTATCCAGGCGTTTGGCGGTACTTCGATCCTCATCATGATCGGTGTTGCGCTCGACACCATGAACAAAGTCGAATCGCAGTTGAAGATGTACAACTACGACGGGTTCTTCAAGTAAAGGGGAGGGCGGCGAAAGCCGCCTTCTTTTTTGATCGTTCAGGGCGAACGGCTCGAATTGCTCCGTGGCGTGATTCGCGCTGTAGGGCATTTGGTAAAATCAAATGAACGATTTCTATCGTGTTACGAAAGGACAATCTTCATGAATATCGTATTGCTAGGCGCACCCGGTGCCGGTAAGGGCACTCAGGCCGCCAAACTCGTAGAGAAGTACGGCTATGCCCATATCTCCACGGGCGACATGCTCCGTGCCGCCGTTAAGAACCAGACCCCTCTGGGTCTGGAAGCCAAGAAGTACATGGATGCCGGCGACCTGGTTCCCGACGAGGTTGTTATCGGCCTGGTGAAGGAGCGCCTGCAGGACGCCGATACCGCCAACGGCTTCATCCTGGACGGCTTCCCCCGTACCTCCACCCAGGCAGTTGCCCTCGACTCCGAGCTTTCTGCACTTGAACGTCCTCTGAACGCTGCGCTTCTGGTGGACGTTGACAAGGAAGTTATCATCAAGCGCCTTACCTCCCGCCGCATGTGCCGCGAGTGCGGCTTCATCGGTTCCGAGGCAGATGCTTCTTGCCCCAAGTGCAACGGCGAGATGTACCAGCGCGACGATGACAACGAGGCTACGGTTCGCAACCGCCTTGACGTGTACGAGAACTCCACCGCGCCGCTGATCGACTACTACCGCGGCTGCGATCTTCTGATCGAGATCGACGGTGACCGCGACCCCGAGGACGTTTTCGCTTCCATCGTTTCCGCCCTCAAGCTCTAGTTTCCCGCTAGATGTTTTGCCCCGTGGCCTTGCGGCTGCGGGGCATTTTCGTTTTAGGGCGGCAGAGTAGGGCGAACCCGATGTGGCGAGTGGGCGTTCTTGATACAATCTGTACCCATGAGACCGATTGAGGATATAGCAGACGAGTTCGTTCAGGTTGTTGCCAGCAACACGTCCCGCATCAAGCACGTGGCTGCTCGCGTTGCCGTTGTTGCTGTGATTGCCCTGTTGCTGGAAGTGTTCCTGTTCAACATGAACTATTTCCGCTCTGCCGGGTACGAGCCGGTTAACCTGTCCGACCGCATCACTTCGCTGGAAACCACCGAAACCGGCACTTCCGATTTCGGCCTGGGGCATTCGGTGAAGTACAAGTTCACGGAATCCAACACGGCCATCGATTTCTACGACCTGAACAAGGTGGTGAACAACATCCACCTTGACCTGGATAACTCCCAGACGGCGCAGAACCTGAAGGTGAAGATCAGCTTCACCGATGATGCGCATGAGACCTATTTCTCTACTACCGAGTACACTTTCGGGGTGCCCGAGATCGATGTTTCCACTGCCAGCGAGCAGAGCCAGTTCCTGTACTTGGAAAGCTCGGGCAAGATACAGAACCTCCGCATCGAGATCGTCAGCGAGGATGCAAGCTATCCGGTTTCGCTGTATGCGGTGGTCGTAAACGATCATCAGCCGTTTGATTTCAACGGCCTGCGCTTTTTCGTTGCCTTCGTGGTTCTGCTGCTGGTGTACGTGTTCCGGCCGAAGTCGAGTATCTACCGTTCGCTGGTGCGGGAGCATCCGCGTTTTTCCCGCGCGGTTATCGTGCTTGCCACGGCGTGCGAAGTGCTGGTGCTCACCGCGTACTTGCTGCTGGGATCAAACCAGGTTGGCATCGCCACCTCGACGTACAACTCCGGATCTTGGGACGGCCACAGCATCGTGAACACCTACAAGGTGGGCGGCGACAATGCGCAGCAGTACGCAGAGTTGGCGAAGGCCATGGCGCATGGGCAGCTGTACCTTGATACCGAGCCGCCCGAGTGGCTGGTGGACATGGACAACCCCTACGACAAGGGCGCGCGCGACGAGCTGCAGAAGCAGACGGGGGAGAGCTACCTGTTCGACGTGGCCTACTACGACGGCCACTATTATGTGTACTTCGGCGTGCTCCCGGTGCTGCTTTTCTACCTGCCGTTCTACTTGCTGACGGGCTCGAGCTTCCCGACGGCCATCGGCGTGCTGATAGCCTGCATCATGTTCACTTTGGGCATCACTGCCCTTATGGACCGTTTCGCCCGCCATCATTTCAAGCGGGTGAGCTTGGGCTTGTTCCTGCTGCTGCAGATGCCCTTGGTGGCGTGCTCGGGCATTCTGTACCTGGCGAAATTCCCCACGTTCTACTCGCTGCCCATTTCCATGGCGCTCGCCTTCACGGTGTGGGGACTGTACTTCTGGATGCGCGGCCGTTCGGAGGAAAACGCGGGGCGATGGTATCTGGCGGGCTCGCTCTGCATGGCGCTGGTGGTGCCGTGCCGCCCGCAGTTCCTTATATTCTCGCTGTTGGCCTTCCCGCTGTTCTGGCGCAGGTTCATCACGGAGCGCCACCTGTTCACGAAGAAGGGCGCGCGGGAGTTCGCGTGCTTGATGGCTCCGTATTTCGTGGTTGCCGCCGGCGTGATGCTGTACAACCGTGCGCGCTTCGGGTCGTTCACCGACTTCGGCGCGAACTACAACCTTACGGTGAACGATATGACGCAGCGCGGCATGAACGCCGGCCGTTTGCTACCGGCCCTGTTCGCCTACTTCCTGCAGACCCCGACGACCACCGGCGTGTTCCCCTGGCTGCAGCCGACCACGTTCGACACCACATATTTGGGGCAGACCATCAAAGAGGTGACCTTCGGCGGTATATTCATGTGCCTGCCCATTCTTTGGGTCATTGCCTTTGCGAAGCCAATTCTGGCGTACCGCTTCCACGTGCGCTCCACCCATACGGTGGCCAGCGTTGTGCTTACCATGCTGGCCTCGGGGCTGGTGGTTGCTTGCTTGGACGCCGAGATGGCGGGCATCTTGCAGCGTTACACGGCTGATTTCAGCATCTTGCTGCTTGTTCCTGCGGTGCTGCTCTGCTTCGTGGCGAACGACGCGCTTTCGGATGCGGGGGGTGCCGAACCGCTGCCGACCTTGGGCGATCGCTTCGTTTCCAAGGCCTTTGCCCACAAGGTGTTCCTGCGCGTGGTGGGCGT
>CAVHGQ010000046.1:4000-5064 GCA_963635335.1 Candidatus Melainabacteria bacterium
AGGGTGCTTGTTCAAAGCAAACCTAAGCGAGAGGAGAGGTATGTCACAGTTGACCGAAATCCGCTGGCATGCACGTGCTGGCCAAGGTGCGGTTACGGCGGCGAAGCTTGTCGCGGACACGGCACTGCTGCAGGGCAACTACATCCAGGCTATGCCCGAATATGGCCCGGAGCGTACGGGAGCACCCCTGAAGGCGTATACGCGCGTATCCAGTGACCCCATTGAAGTTCACAACAATATCCAGAACCCCGATATCGTCATCATCATGGACGATACCCTGCTTGATTCCACCGATGTTATGGAAGGCATGCCCGAAGATGGCGTTCTTCTGTTCAACACCACGATGACGGCCGAAGAAGCCCGTGCTGCCGTCAAGGCTCCCGCAAGCATGCGCGTTGCCGTGGTCGATGCTTCCGGCATTGCCATGGCCACCATCAAGAAGGACATGCCCAACACCCCGATCGTTGGCGCATTGGCGAAGATCACCGGCCTGTTCCCGCTGGAAAAGGTTAAGGAGCGCCTGGTTATCACCTTCGGCAAGAAGTTCTCTCAGGAAATGATCGACGCGAACCTCGCCTCCGTTGAGCGCGCATACCAGGAGGTGCAAGAGTAATGTCCAAGTACGATTTCGACGGCTCCAACTACGACAACTGGAAGCCCGAGGATTTCCCCACGGGCTATGTATGCCCCGAAGGCGGCACTTCCACCAACTGCTACACCGGCGGCTGGCGCTCCAACCGTCCCGTTTGGGATTCCGAGAAGTGCTCCAACTGCATGCTGTGCTGGGCGTATTGCCCCGATTCCTCCATCGAGGTGAAGGACGGCGCAATGACCGGCATCGACCTGTTCCACTGCAAGGGCTGCGGCGTGTGCGTCCAGGAGTGCAAGTTCGGCGCTCTGGAGCTTATCTCCGAGGCTGAAGCCCAGGCCAACGAAGCGAAGGGGGAGTAGACCATGGCTGAAAAGAAGATGTTCTCCGCTACCGGCAACCAGATGGTGGCCGATGCCTTCCGTCAGGTTAACCCCGACGTTATGGCGGCATACCCCATCACCCCGCAGACCAC
>CAVHGQ010000046.1:5380-10724 GCA_963635335.1 Candidatus Melainabacteria bacterium
CAAGAGGCCTACGACAACACCATCGTTGCCTTCAAGGTGGCAGAAGACCCCAACGTCCTGCTGCCCGTGCTCACCACGCTCGACGGCTTCGTCACCACCCATGCCATGGACTGCTGCGTGATGGAGGAAGACGAGACGGTTAAGGCCTTCGTCGGCGACTACCAGCCGAAGTACCCGCTGCTCGATACCGAGAACCCGGTTGGCCAGGGCATGTTCGCCACGCTGGGCAACGGCTACATGAAGTACAAGCTCACCGAGCGCCATGCGCTTGACAACGCCCTGGAGGCCTTCGAGCGCCATGGCAAGGAATGGGCCGAGATCACCGGTCGTCCGTTCGAGCTGGTGGACGCATGGGGCACTGAAGATGCCGACTACATTGTCGTTGTTCTGGGCTCCTGCGCCGGCAACGCCCGCTTCCAGGCCCGCAAGCTGCGCGAGCAGGGCATGAAAGTCGGCGTGGTCCGTCCCCGCGTGTTCCGTCCGTTCCCCGCAAAGCAGATTGCCGAGGCATGCAAGAATGCCAAGGCAGTTGCCGTGCTCGACCGTTCCGACTCGTTCGGTTCCCCGCATGCCCCGCTGGCGCTGGAGGTTCGCTCCGCGTTCCAGGCAAACGGCGTGAACGCCCTGGTCAACGATTACGTTGTGGGCCTCGGCGGCGCAGACATCACGCTCGAGCAGATGAACACCGTGTTCACCGAGCTCGAGCAGCGCGCTGCCGGCAAGGGTGATGGTTCCATCAAGTATCTCGGCATCGAAGAGTAAGGGGCATCTAATGGCTAATATCAAGCAACTTTCCGCTCGCCCCGACGACTTGGCTCCTGGCCATCGCCTGTGCGGCGGCTGCGGTGCATCCATCGCGGTGCGCCAGGTCCTTATGGGCCGTAACGACTACGACGTTGTGTGCTGCTCTGCAACGGGCTGCCTGGAGGTTTCCACTTCCATCTACCCGGACAACGCATGGAACGTGCCGTTCATCCACAACGCATTCGCCAACGCCGGCGCAACCATTTCCGGCGTCGAGGCCGCATACAAGGGCCTTCAGCGCGCAGGCAAGATCCCTGCCGACAAGAAGATCAAGTTCGTTGCCTTCGGCGGCGACGGCGGCACCTATGACATCGGCCTGCAGTCGCTTTCCGGCGCAATGGAGCGCGGCCACGACATCGTGTACGTGTGCTACGACAACGGCGCTTACATGAACACCGGCATCCAGCGCTCTTCAGCAACCCCCAAGGGTGCATGGGCAACCACTTCCGAGGTAGGCAAGGTGCAGCAGGGCAAGCCCCAGAAGCGCAAGGACCTTACCTCCATCATGGCGGCCCACGGCGTTCCTTACGTTGCCCAGGCAACGGTTGGCAACTGGCGCGACCTGGTGAACAAGGCCGAGAAGGCCATCGCGGTAGACGGCCCGGCGTTCCTGAACGTCATGGCTCCCTGCCCGCGTGGCTGGCGCATCGACTCCAGCCAGACCGCCGAGATCTGCCGCATGGCGGTGAACTCCAAGTTCTGGCCGCTGTTCGAGGTGGAAAACGGCAAGTGGAAGCTCACCCCGGTTCGCGACAAGAACCTTATCCCGGTGAAGGACTTCCTGAAGCCGCAGGGTCGCTTCAAGCACCTGTTCAAGCCCGGCAACGAGGCTTTGCTCGAAGAGATCCAGCAGGACGTGGACGACTTCTGGGCATACCTGGAAGGCCGCGTAGAGGGCTCCAAGGACCTGTAAGCCTGCAGGTTGCTGTGCCCATGAGCGGGCGCATTTTCGACAGATAGGCAGAAAAGCCGCGAGCGGTTGCGTTCGCGGCTTTTTGCTTGACGGGCTGCTACAGTGCGCTATAGTAGCTTGCGTAAAAACTTGAATACGGTCTTCAGGGCGAGGCGAAACTCCTCACTGGCGGTAATGCAAGTCAGCTTGGAAAGCTGGCAACGCAAAGCCCGCGACCCTTGCAGAAGCAAGGCTGATCTGGTGCGAATCCAGGGCCAACGGTTACAGTCCGGATGGAAGAAGACGATGACGCAGGTGGCTTTCAGCCACGCATACCTGTCATCTTGAAAGCCCTGGAACGTCTTGTTCCAGGGCTTTTTCTTTGGCATCTCCGCATCATCGCAACCCAAGATGGTATTCGCGATGAACATGAAAGGAGGTGCATCTCTTTGACCGACGAGGATTACATGCGCCGCGCTTTGGAGCTTGCCATGCGCGGTGCGGGCTGGGTGAACCCCAACCCGCTGGTGGGCGCGGTTATTGTTTCCGATGGGCGCATCATCGGGGAAGGTTGGCACCCCTGCTTCGGCGAGTTCCATGCCGAGCGCCAGGCCCTGGCCGATTGCCGCAGACGTGGGGAAAACCCTGCGGGGGCAACCATCTACGTCACGCTCGAGCCGTGCTGCCATACCGGCAAGACCCCGCCCTGCACGGAGGCCATCATCGAGGCCGGCATTGCCCGCGTGGTGATGGGCGCCCCAGACCCAAACCCGAAGGTGGACGGCGGCGGCGTTGCCCAGCTGGAAGCTGCGGGCATCGAGGTGGTCCAAGGCGTACTGGTCGAGGAATGCC
Organism: Candidatus Melainabacteria bacterium; assembly: GCA_963635335.1. GTDB lineage: Bacteria > Actinomycetota > Coriobacteriia > Coriobacteriales > Eggerthellaceae > Anaerotardibacter. Next base: position 7,929 of record CAVHGQ010000046.1, read on the forward strand.
GGGAAATCAACCGCGCGTTCTTCCACTACATCGAAACCGGCAAGCCCTACGTCATCCTGAAGTACGCCATGACGCTCGACGGCAAGATCGCCACGCGCAGTGGCAAGTCGAAGTGGATCACCGGCGAGGTGGCGCGCCGTCGCGTGCACGAGGACAGGCAGCGTTATGCTGCCATCATGGTAGGGGTGAACACCGTCATCAAAGACGATCCGATGCTCACCTGCCGCCTGGACGATTTCGCCGATGCTGCTGCGGGGGAGGCCGACTGCGTTGACGAGGACCGCTTCGAGGACTTGCTGGAACAGGAGATCGCCGAAGACGAGGCGCTGATCGAAGGCGAATGCGCCGACGGGCAGGCTTCCGATTCCGCTCTTCGCGGCTACGGCGAGTTCAAGCCGCGCTGCAGCAACCCCATCCGCATCGTGTGCGACACGCATCTGCGCACACCTCTTGGCTCGCAGCTGGTTAAGACGGCAGCCACCGTTCCCACCTACATCGCAACTTGCGAGCGCGACCTGGCGAAGCACTTGCCCTACCGCGAGCAGGAGTGCGACATCATCGTTGTCCCCGAATCCGACGGGCACGTGGACATCGAGGTGCTGATGGAAAAGCTGGGCGCGATGGGCATCGACAGCGTCATCGTGGAAGGCGGTGCCGAGCTGAACTGGTCGGTTCTTTCCTACGAGGTGGTTTCGCGCATACAGGCCTATATCGCCCCGAAAGTCTTCGGCGGTGCCGCGGCCCCCAGCCCGGTAGCCGGCTTCGGGGTGGAAGCTCCGAAGTACGCCATCGAGCTTACCGAGCCGAAGGTGACCAAGTTGGGGTGCGACCTGCTCCTTGAATGCGAGGTGAAATAGATGTTCACCGGCATAGTAGAGGAAGTGGGGCGCGTTGCCTCTATCCGCAAGGGCGCACATTCCTGCGTGCTCGCCGTTTCCGCCTCGAAGGTGCTCGAAGACGTGCACCTGGGCGACAGCATCGCCACCAACGGGGTGTGCCTGACGGTGACGGATTTCACGCGCACGAGTTTTTCAGCCGATGTGATGCACGAAACGCTGAACCGCTCTTCTCTGGGGCAGCTTCGCCCGGGCAGCCCCGTGAACCTGGAGCGGGCCATGCTGGCCGGCGGGCGCTTCGGCGGGCACATCGTATCCGGGCACATCGACGGCACGGGCACTATCCGCTCCATCGACGAGGACGATAACGCCGTGTGGTACCGCATCGGCGCCGACCCGGCTATCCTGCGCTTCATCGTGGAGAAAGGGTCCATCGCCATCGACGGCATCAGCCTTACGGTTGCCAAGCTGGACGCGGAAAGCTTCAGCGTTTCCATCATCCCGCACACGCGTGCGCAGACCAATCTGGCCGGCAAGGGCGTGGGCAGCGTGGTGAACCTGGAGAACGACTGCGTGGGCAAGTACGTGGAGCGCCTACTGGCCTGCTCGCCCGAGCTTGCGGCCGGTGCGGCGGAAGCCCCCGCAGATGCGGTGAGCCCCTACGTGCGCAATGCTGCGGCGAAGGGTGCGTCGGGCGGCGGCATCACCAAGGAATTCCTGCTGAGCAACGGCTTTTAGTGCCAGCCTGATCTGATTTGAGAGTTATACGAGCCCGCCTTCGGGCGGGCCATACGAGAGGATAAAGATGTTCGAATTCAACACCATCGAAGAGGCGCTTGAGGATCTTCGCCAGGGCAAGGTGATCCTGTGCACCGACGACCCCGACCGCGAGAACGAGGGCGACTTCATCTGCGCCGCCGAGTTCGCCACCACCGAGAACGTGAACTTCATGGCAAAGTACGCCAAGGGCCTTATCTGCATGCCCATGAGCATCGAGCTGTGCCGTAAGCTCATGTTCCCCCAGATGGTAACCACCAATACCGACAACCATGAAACCGCCTTCACGGTTTCGGTAGACCACGTGGACACCACCACCGGCATCTCGGCCGAAGAGCGTGGCCTTACCGCACGCGCGTGCGTGGCCGATGATGCGCGCCCCGAGGACTTCCGTCGTCCGGGCCACATGTTCCCGCTGATGGCGAAGCCCAATGGCGTGCTGGAGCGCAACGGCCACACTGAGGCCACGGTAGACCTGATGCGCCTGGCCGGCCTGAAGGAATGCGGCCTGTGCTGCGAGATCATGCGCGACGACGGCACCATGATGCGCACGCCCGAGCTTATCGAGCTTGCCCAGAAATGGGACCTGAAGTTCATCTCCATCAAGCAGCTTCAGGAGTACCGCAAGATGCACGACAAGCTGGTGGAATGCGTGGCAAACACCAAGATGCCCACTAAGTACGGCGACTTCCGCGCCTGCGCTTACATCAACAAGCTCAACGGCGAGCACCACGTGGCGCTGGTGAAAGGCGAGATCGGCGATGGCGAGGATCTGCTGGTACGCGTGCACTCCGAGTGCCTGACCGGCGATGCCTTCGGCTCGCTGCGCTGCGACTGCGGCGAGCAGTTCGCCTCTGCGATGCGTGCGGTGGAAGCTGAAGGTCGCGGCGTGGTGCTGTACATGCGCCAAGAGGGCCGCGGCATCGGCCTGGTGAACAAGCTGCGTGCCTACGAGCTGCAGGACCAGGGGATGGACACTCTGGAGGCCAACCTTGCGCTGGGCTTCAAGGGCGATGAGCGCGAGTACTTCATCGGCGCCCAGATCCTGCGCGACTTGGGCGTGAAGACCATGCGCCTTCTTACCAACAACCCCGACAAGGTGTATCAGCTCTCCGAGTTCGGGCTGGAGATCGTCGACCGCGTGCCTATCCAGATGCCCGCAACCGACCACGACCGCTTCTAC
>CAVHGQ010000047.1:0-4703 GCA_963635335.1 Candidatus Melainabacteria bacterium
TACGCCACGGCCACCGACCCGTTCACCGCTGCGGTTGCCGGCGTTGCCCACTACAACGTGGCGGGCACGCGCGCGGCGCAGAAGGCCGATGCCCCGGCCAGCTTCAAGCTTGAGTTCATCGACGAGCTGTACCGCGCAACGGCGGCCGATATTTCCAGCAATCCCCTGGAACTCGAGGAGGCATAAGTGAACACGCTGGTGGCAGTGGCAATTGCCCCGTTCGGGGTGGGCGACGAGCTTGCCCCTGAAGTGGCCGAGGTGGTGAAGGTCATCCGCGAATCGGGCCTGCCCAACCACACCTATTCCATGTTCACCGAGATAGAAGGCGAATGGGACGAGGTGATGCGCGTGGTGAAGGAAGCCACGTTCGTGCTGGCGGAAAAGGGCATCCGCACCGAAGTGGTGCTGAAGGCCGATATCCGTCCGGGGCGCACCGGCATGATGCAGCGCAAGGTTGCCGCCGTGGACGAGATCTTGGAAGGGGAGGCACGCTGATGGGCATCCGTGAAGCACTCGATATCTCGGCCTACTTGGTCATAGGCCCCGAAAACACCCTGGGCCGCCCGGTGGCGGACGTTATCGACCAGGCTATCGAAGCCGGGTTCACCTGCGTTCAGGTGCGTTCGAAGGAATGCTCGGCGCGCGAGCTGATGGAGTACACCGCGCAGGCCGCCGAGGTCATTGCCGCAGCAGGCAAAACCGGGCAGGTAGCGCTGTTGGTGGACGACCGCTTGGACGTAGTGCTTGCTTGCCGCGAGCGGGGCGTGAAGGTGGACGGCATCCATGTGGGGCAGACCGACATCCCGGTGGAAGTATGCCGCAAGTTGCTGGGACCCGATGCCGTAGTGGGCCTTTCCGCCCGCGCCGATGAGATGTTGGAATACGTGAAAACCGCCGACATGAGCCTGGTGGATTACCTGGGCGTAGGCCCCTTGCACGAGACGCCTACGAAAAAGGATTGCGGCCTTTCTGCCGACGGCACGGTGATAACGAAGAGCCTGGCCGACCTGGCCGACTTGCATGCGGTAAGCCCGGTGCCCATCGTGGTGGGCGGCGGCGTGAAGCTGGCCGATATCCCCTTGGTGAAGGGCACGGGAGTGGAAGGCTTCTTCGTGGTTTCGGCCGTGTGCGGCGCGCCCAACCCGAAGGCCGCAGCCCAGGAGCTGGTGGAAGCCTGGCAGCGTTCGTAGCGCGTTCGGCGCAATTTGCCTCCGAACAGGAGGGCGCCCGCAGGCTCATGACGAGCCTGCGGGCGAGCGGGCCGTTGGCGCGTCTTGGCCAGCCGTCCGCAAACCATGTCCGCATGCCCTTTCCCGCAGCGCGCGGGGTTCCTTCCCTTACAATACTTGCTTGAAAGAAGAAGTAAGTAGGTATTGCTATGAGTGCGCGCATCAACATCGCTGCGGCCGATTCGGCTGCGGCTAGTCGGCTTGCAGCCGATCTGGGGCTTCCCAATTTCATCGCAACCGTGCTGGTTGGGCGGGGCATCGATTCCGTTCAGAAGGCTCGCGAGTTCCTGAATCCATCCCTCGAGAGGGACTGGCTGAACCCGTACGACATAGAGGGCATGGACGCGGCGGTGAACCGCATCGAGGAAGCCATCAAGGCCGAGCAGCACATCTTGGTGTTCGGCGACTTCGACCTGGACGGCGTTTCCGCCACCACGCTTATGACCAAGGGCCTGCGCGCCTGCGGGGCGAAGGTGACGCCCTTCATCCCGCTGCGTTTCGAGGAAGGCTACGGCTTGTCCCAGGCCGCCATCGACCGCGCCTTGCAGTGCAAGCCCGACCTGCTGGTCACCGTGGACAACGGCATCGCCGCCAAGAACGAGGTGGAAGTGCTGAAGGCCAGCGGCGTGGATGTGGTGATCACCGACCATCACGAGCCTTCCGACCTGGTGCCGCAGGGCGTGCCCGTCGTGGACCCCAAGTGCGGCGACAACCCCAGCTCTATCTTGGCGGGCGCCGGCGTTGCCCTGAAGGTGGTGCAGGCGGTGGGCAGCCGCTTCGGCCTGCCCAACATGTGGCTTGACCTGGTGGACCTGGCAACCCTGGGCACCGTGGCCGACCTCATGCCCATGCGCAGCCAGAACCGCGCGCTGGTGAACCGCGGCGTGCGCATGCTCAATGAGGACCCGCGCGCCTGCGTTGCCGCGCTTCTGAAGGAATCGGGCTTCGACGACAAGCCCGTCTCTTCTTCCAGCCTGAGCTTCACCATCATCCCGCGCCTAAACGCCGCCGGCCGCATGGGCAATGCCCAGCTGGCGCTTGACCTGTTGCTTTGCGACGATTACGCCGAGGCGTGCCACCTTTCGCGCCAGCTTGAGGAAGTGAACACCCAGCGCCGTACCATCGAGGCTGAGCTTGCCGAGGTGGCCTCCGAGCAGGCCGAGCAGGTGTTCACCGGGCAGCGCGCGCTGGTGGTTGCCGGCGAGGGCTGGCACGAGGGCGTGAAGGGCATCGTGGCTTCCCGCCTTACCAACCGCTACGGCGTTCCCGTTATCTTGTTCACCATCGAAGGGGACGAAGCGCACGGCTCGGGCCGCAGCGTGGGCGATGTGAACCTCTTCGACGCGGTTTCCTCCTGCCAAGACATCCTCACGCGCTTCGGTGGGCATCACGCGGCGGTGGGCGTTACCCTTCCCGCCGAAAAGCTGCCCGAGTTTTCCGAGCGCCTGTGCGCCTACATGGACCAGCTGCCGCCCGAGGACTTCATCCCGCGCATCGAGGTGGATTCTTCGGTAGACCTTTCCGAGCTCACGTTGGAAAACGTGGGCAAGCTGGACTTGCTGGCGCCCTTCGGGCAGGAAAACCCCAGCCCGCATTTCCTGGCCCACGGCGTGGTGATTTCCGGCGGTAGGGCGGTAGGCGCCGACAAGAACCATCTTTCCTGCACCCTTACCGACGGGCTCAGCTCCCTTTCCAGCATCATGTTCCATTGCCCCGATGTTTCCGGCCTGCTGAACTGCGGCTGTGCGCTGGATGCCGTGTTCGAGCTGCAGATCGACACCTGGAAGGGCCGTCGCTCGGTGAAGGCGGTGGTTTCCAGCCTGAAGCCGCTTTCGCCCTGCGCCGCGTTGGAGGAATGCCTGGGCGAAGACAAGGAGTTCGTCTCGGGCTTGGTGGCCTACGATGAAGACGGCGACGCCCAGGGCGAAGACGCCGCCAGCCTGGTTGCCTCCGACGAGGAGCGCGCCCTGTGGCAGCAGCGCGCCAAGGCCGACCCGGCAGGCTTTAGGGACGACATGGTTGCGGCCTTCCTGGACCAAGGACAGCTGCACGATTCGCAGCGGCAGGTGCTTGGCCTGCTTGACCAGGGGAAATCGGCCTTGGCCATCATGGGCACCGGACGTGGCAAATCGCTCATCTTCCACCTGCATGCTGCGCAGTTGGCGCTAGCGCAGGACAAGGCCAGCCTGTTCGTGTACCCCCTGCGCGCCCTGGTGGCCGACCAGGCCTTCCACCTGGATCGCACCCTGGGATCGTTCGGCGTGCGCTGCGAGGTGATAACCGGCGCCACCGATGCCGCCGACCGCCAGCGCATCATGAACGCTTTGGCAGAAGGCGAGGTGGACATCGTGCTCACTACGCCGGAGTACCTTGCCTTCCATGCCGAAGAGTTCGCCCGTACCGGCCGCATCGGCTTCATGGTGGTGGACGAGGCGCATCATGTGGGCACCTCGAAGGCGGGCTTCCGCCCCCTGTACGCGCGCCTGGGCGAATCGGCCGCGAAGCTGGGCAACCCCCAGGTGCTGGCGGTAACCGCCACGGCAAGCACCCAGGTGGCGGCCGATATCCGCGAAGCGTTCAACATCCCCGCCGACTGCGTGGTGGAAGACACCTTCGAGCGCCGCAACTTGGAAGTGGTGGACCAGCGCAACCTGAAGAAGCGCGAGCGCTACCTGGTGAACCTGGTTGCCCAGGGCCAGAAAACGCTTATCTACGTGAACTCGCGCATGGAGACCATCGCCCTCACGCGCCAGCTGCGCAAGCAGGAGCCGCACATCGCTTCCCTTATCGGCTTCTACAACGCCGGGCTTTCCCGATCCGAGCGCGAGCGCGTGGAAACGCTGTTCCGCGAAGGCGGCCTGCAGGTGCTGGTGGCCACCTCGGCCTTCGGCGAGGGCATCGACATCTCCGGCGTGCGCCACGTGGTGCTGTACCACCTGCCCTTCAGCGAGGTGGAGTTCAACCAGATGAGCGGCCGCGCCGGCCGCGATGGGGAAGAGGCGTGGATCCATCTGCTGTTCGGCGGGGAAGACGCGCGGCTGAACACCTCGATCCTGGACGACGTTGCCCCCGACCACGACGGCATGGCGCAGATCTACCGCGGCCTGCGCGTGCTGCAGCGCAAGAAGGGCGAAGGGTTCTTCCAGCTGGATGCCGAACAGGCTGCCAAGCGCTGCTCGGAGCTTCTGGGCTTGATAATCACTCCGGCGCAGGTCAAGTGCGGGGTTTGCGTGTTCGAGGAGCTGGGCTTGGTGAAAACCTGTGCCGGCACAGGCGCTCCAGGCGAAGGCTGCAGCATCAATGTCGTAGACTATAAAGGCAAAGTCGAGCTCGAGGATAGCGTGCGCTACCGCGAGGGCATCGACGAGCGCGGGTCGTTTTCGGCCTTCAAGGATTGGGTGCTTACCAGCACGGCCCAGCAGCTGCAGGACCGCATCAGGCGCCCGCTTCTTCCCGATACCGTTCAGAAAGAGG
>CAVHGQ010000047.1:4978-8534 GCA_963635335.1 Candidatus Melainabacteria bacterium
TGGCCGACCTGCACATGGACGTGGAAACGCTCATCGCGGCCCTTCTGCACGACACCGTGGAAGACACCACCGCCACGAAAGAGCAGGTGGCCGAGCTGTTCGGCGAGCCTGTGGCCGATCTGGTAGACGGCGTTACCAAGATCACCAAGATCGAGGTGGAAACCCTTTCCGACGAGCAGGCGCAGACCTTCCGCAAGATGCTCATCGCCATGAGCAAGGACATCCGCGTCATCGTTATCAAGCTGGCCGACCGTTTGCACAACATGCGCACGCTTTCGGCCCTGCGCGAAGACCGCCGCATCTTCAAGGCGCGCGAAACGCTGGAAATCTACGCTCCCATCGCGCACCGCCTGGGCATCAGCTCCATCAAATGGGAGCTTGAAGACCTGGCGTTCTTCTACCTGGAGCCCACGAAGTTCAAGCAGGTTTCCCGTATGGTGGCCGAAACGCGCCACGAGCGCGAGGAGTACCTGGCGAAGGTTATTTCCATCCTGCACGACGAGATGGGCAAGATCGGCGTGGAATCCCAGATCATGGGTCGCCCGAAGCACCTGTACTCCATCTACCAGAAGATGGCGAAGAAGGGTAAGGGCTTCTCGGAGATCTACGACCTTATCGCCGTGCGCATCATCACCACCACGGTGAAGGACTGTTATTCCGCCTTGGGCGCGGTGCACAGCCTGTGGCATCCCATGCCGGGCAGGTTCAAAGACTACATCGCCATGCCCAAGTTCAACATGTACCAGAGCCTGCATACCACCGTCATCGGCCCGGCCGGCCGCCCGCTTGAGGTGCAGATCCGCACCGAGGAAATGCACCGCATGAGCGAGTACGGCATCGCGGCTCACTGGCGCTACAAGGAAAAGGGCGGCAAGGGGGCGGAAACCGCCTTCGACAAGCAGATCGCCTGGCTGCGCGAGATGGTGGACTGGCAGGACGAGACGAAGGACTCGCGCGAGTTCCTGAAGTCGCTCAAAACCGACCTGGACCCCAAAGAGGTGTACGTGTTCACGCCGAAGGGCAAGGCCATGAGCCTGCGCTTCGGTTCCACCCCGGTCGATTTCGCCTTCGCCATCCACACCGAGGTGGGCTACCGCTGCGTGGGCGCGAAGGTGAACGGCTCCATCGTGCCGCTTTCCTACAAGCTGCAGATGGGCGACCGCGTGGAGATCCTCACGCAGAAGAGCGCCACGCCTTCGCGCGACTGGCTGAACATCGTGAAAACCCCTTCGGCCCGCTCGAAGATCCGCTCGTACTTCAGCAAGATGAGCCGTTCGGACGACTTGCAGGCCGGCCGCGATGCCCTGATGCAGGAAATGCGCAAGCACGGCCTGGGCATCTCGAACGCCCGCAGCACCCGCGCCATCCGCGAGGTGGCCGAGTCGATGGGCTACAAGGAATCCGACGACATGCTGGTGAACATCGGCACCGGCAAGGAAAACGCCACCCACGTGGCCAACCGCATGCTGAAGATCCTGGTGGACACGGGCACGGAGGAAGCGCAGAAGCCCAACATCGGCATGTCGGCTTCCTCCACCGGCAAGATGCCGCCCATGATAACCAGCGTGAAGCGTCCGAAGAAGCACGAGACGCATTCTTCCAACGGCGTGGTGGTGCGCGGCATCGACGATGTGCTGGTGCGCATATCCCGCTGCTGCAACCCCGTTCCCGGCGACAAGATCGTGGGCTTCGTAACGCGAGGCCGCGGCGTTTCCGTGCATCGCGACGACTGCCCCAACGCCGCCGAGCTGAAGCAGCACCCCGAGCGCATCATCGAGGTGTTCTGGGAGAAGGACGGCCCTTCGGGCGACACCTCCTTCAACGTGGAGATCTTCGTCGAGGCGCTGGACCGCTTGAACCTGCTCATCGATGTTGCGTCGGTGCTGGCCGACCAGGGTGCCAACGTGCTTTCCGTGAACACCACCACGCATCGCGATGGCATGGTGGAAATGCGCTTCCTGTTCCAGATATCCGACACGGCGGCCATCGACCGCATCCTCTCGCGCATCCGCGGGGTGGAAGGCGTGTTCGACGCGCGCCGCATGATGCCGGGCACAACGTCTTCCAAGCGATAACGAAAGGCGAATTGCATGAAAGTCTCAGTAAGAAGGGATGGGCGCACGTACAAGGTAACGGGCGCCGCCGTGGACATCAGCTTTCTGGTGCTGGGTCCCATCGAGAACAACACCTACATTATCTCCGACGATGCGGCCACCTTCGTGGTTGACCCTTCGCACAGCGCCGATGCCATTGTGAAGGCGCTTGGCGGCAAGAAGCTCGATGCCATCGTGGTAACGCATCATCACGCCGACCACACCAGCGCCCTGTACGACCTGAAGCAGAAAACGGGCGCGCCGGTGTACGCTTCGGCCATCGATGCCCCCATCATCGAGAATCAGCCCGCTGGCGGATTCCCACCCACGAAATCGTGCAAGGTTGATACCCTGCTCAGTGACGGCGACAAGGTTCGCTTGGGCAACATGGTTTGGCGCGTTATCGGCACGCCGGGCCATACGCCGGGCGGCATCTGCCTGTTCTTGGAGTCGGACGCGGGGAAGTACCTGGATGGCGCCAACGTGCTCATCGCAGGCGACACGCTCTTCTGCGGATCCATCGGGCGCACCGATTTCGAGGGCGGAAACGACAAGCAGATGCGCGCATCGCTGCGCAGGCTCTCGCAGCTGCCGGGCGACACCCTGGTGCTGCCAGGTCACAACTCGCTTACAACCATCGCCGATGAGCAGAAGCGGGTTTTCGCATATTACTGTTAAGGAAGCAATGTGCGCCCGGCCATGCGCCGGGCGGGTTCCATGAGGAAGCTGCGCGGGACGCTTCGCGCAGATCGAGTGAAACGGAGGGGTTATGGCAGGCATAGGCAAGAAAAAGAACAAGAAGAAGAAATTCAACTACTACGACGCGTTCGACGCGCAGGTTGCCTTGGCGGTGAAAGAGGCCAAGCTCCTGAAAGACGTGGTAGACGGGTTCACATCGGCATCCGACCTTGAGGCCGACCTTGGCCGCGCGCATGCCATCGAACGCGAGGCCGACGGCATCTGCCATAGCGTGTTCGAGGCCCTGCTTCCCGATTTCGTCACCCCGCTCGACCGCGAGGACATCATCGCCATCGCGGAAAGCCTCGACGAGCTCATCGACATGACCGAGGAGATCATGCAGAGCTTCTACATGTTCGACATCCACTACATGCACGACGACGCGAAGAAGTTCGCGAAGCTCATCGTTCGTTCCTGCGAGGCGCTCTCCGACGCCATGGCCGACTTCCGCAACTGCAAGAAGTCCGGCAAGTTCAAGGAGCTCATCGTGCGCGTGAACGACATCGAGGACGAGGCCGACAAGATGTTCCTGCGCATCATCCGCGAGCTGTACACCGCCGAGCGCGAGCATCCTGTTCGCGTTATGGTATGGACGCGCCTGTTCAGCGCCATGGAAGATTGCGTGGACCAGTGCGAGACCGTGGCCAACAAGATGAGCACCGTCATGGTGAAGTACGCCTAAGCCTTCGGCTTCCATTTGCAGCGTTGCGTGCGCCCCGGGTTCG
>CAVHGQ010000047.1:8702-10523 GCA_963635335.1 Candidatus Melainabacteria bacterium
GCGATATGTTTCCACTTTGGGGCGAATTGGCGCTGTACGCGTTCGCCCTGGCGCGTTTTGTTAAGATATACGAGTTGTCTCATACCAAGGAAAGAAGACGATGTCTCTTATAGTTTCCAAGTTCGGGGGCACTTCCGTTGCATCCCCGGAACGTATCAAGAACGTGGCCAAGCGCCTTATTGCCATGAAGCAGCAGGGCAACGACGTTGTGGCCGTTGTTTCCGCGATGGGCAAAACCACCGACGAACTGGTAGGGCTTGCCGCGGCTTTGAACGATCATCCCTCCAAGCGCGAGATGGATATGCTGCTCTCCACGGGCGAGCAGGTTAGCATGTCGCTTCTGGCCATGGCCATCCAGGCGCTGGGCTACAGCTCGGTCAGCTTCACCGGTTGGCAGGCCGGCATCGCCACCGACGATGCCTTTTCGGCCGCGAAGATCGAGGACATCAACACCGACCGCATCCGCCAGGCGCTTGATTCAGGCGCCATCGTGGTGGTTGCGGGCTTCCAGGGCATTTCGCCCGATGGCGACATCACCACGCTCGGTCGCGGCGGCTCCGACACCACGGCAGTTGCCCTTGCCTGCGGCATCGGCGCCGATGTGTGCGAGATCTATTCCGACGTAGAGGGCATCTACACGGCCGACCCGCGCGTTGCCCCTCGCGCCAAGAAGCTCGACCGCATCTCGTACGACGACATGCTCGAGCTTTCCAGCGGCGGCGCCGGCGTGCTCCAGTCGCGCGCGGTCGAGTTCGCCCGCAAGTACAAGGTTGTTATCCATTCCCGCTCCGCATTCTCCGATGCAGAGGGCACGCTTATCGAGGAGGTTGTTCCCTCAATGGAACAGGCAGTCATTTCCGGTATCGCACACGACACGTCCGAGATGAAGATCACGCTGCGTGGCCTTCCCGACGAGGTTGGCATGGCCGCCCAGCTGTTCAGCATCCTTGCCGGCAACAACGTTTCCGTGGACATGATCATCCAGAACACCACTAACGACGGCAAGGCGAACATCTCCTTCACCTTCCCCGGAAGCCAGAAGGAGCAGGCGCTTGAGGCCGTCGATTCCCTGGTGAAGAAGTTCGGCGCCACCGTTTTGATGGACGAGAACATCGCCAAGGTTTCCCTGGTGGGCACGGGCATGAAGTCCACGCCCGGCGTTGCGGCGAAGGCGTTCGGCGCGCTGGCCGAAAACCACATCAACATCCTGATGATCTCCACCAGCCCCATCCGCATCTCCGTTGTGGTTGAGGGCAGCCAGGTAGACGCTGCGGTTCGCTGCCTGCACACGGCATTCGGCCTTGATTCCGACACCATCTTCGAGGAAACCCAGCTTTCCCCCGAGGAAATCGCGGCGAAGATGGCCAAGGGCCGCTAGCTCAAGCGCGAACATATCCTGCACCTTTCGGGGCGGCTGCCTGCACGGGCATGCCGCCCCGTTTGCGTTCTGTGGGCGGTTGCGGGTTGTGCTGGACGGCGGGGCTCTTGCGGAAGGGGAGAGGCCAGCCCTCGCGCGGCTGCGGTGCGGCTGCTAGGTGGCGAAAACGGCGTTGCCTCCATGGCGGCCAAGGCGGCCGAATGCCCCGCGGCCTGAGGGAAACCGCCCCTGCCCAAACCCCGCGCAGCCGTTCCTCGACTTTTGTTAACTCGGGCGGGCGGTTCGTGCAAAGCGTTGTATCATGAATCCGCTAGTAACCAACACAAAGGAGCTTCTATGTCCTGGACGAAGGAAATGCCCGCAAATCCGGTAGTTGCTGTTGCAGGTGCCACGGGCGCTGTCGGCAACGAATTCCTTGAGGTCTTGCACGATCTCGATTTCCC
>CAVHGQ010000048.1:0-10413 GCA_963635335.1 Candidatus Melainabacteria bacterium
CCGACAAGCGCGATATCCTTTCGGTCCGCATCGACCGCAAGCGCAAGCAGCCCGCAACGCTTCTTCTGCGCGCCCTCGGCATTGCCGAGACCCGCGAGGAGATCATCGAGGTGCTCGGCGACTCCGAGATGGTGATCCGCACCCTCGACCGCGACCCTGCCACCACCAAGGAAGAGTCGCTCATCGAGCTGTACCGCCGCTTCCGTCCCGGCGAGCCCCCCACGATCGACTCCGCCCGTACGCTGCTCGACGGCTTGTTCTTCAACCCGCAGCGCTACGACCTGGCGAAAGTGGGCCGCTACAAGATCAACAAGAAGCTCGGCTTCGATGCTGACAACGACGCCTCCACCCTCACGCAGGAAGACATCATCGCAACCATGCGCTACATCGTGGGCCTCCATGATGGCGCCGAGGGTGTTCAGGTAGACGACATCGACCACTTCGGCAACCGCCGCATCCGCACGGTTGGCGAGCTGATCCAGAACCAGTTCCGCATCGGCCTTTCCCGTATGGAGCGCGTCGTTCGCGAGCGCATGAGCATGCAGGAGCCCGACGACATCACGCCGCAGTCCCTGGTGAACATCCGCCCCATCGTGGCAGCCATCAAGGAGTTCTTCGGTTCTTCCCAGCTGTCCCAGTTCATGGACCAGTCGAACATCGCCGCAGGCGTTACGCATAAGCGCCGCCTTTCTGCTCTGGGTCCTGGCGGTCTTTCCCGTGAGCGCGCCGGCTTCGAGGTTCGCGACGTTCACAACTCCCACTACAGCCGCATGTGCCCGATCGAGACCCCTGAAGGTCCCAACATCGGCCTTATCGGCTCGCTGGCAACCTACGCCCGCGTGAACGACTACGGCTTCATCGAGGCTCCGTATCGTCGCGTCGTCGACGGCAAGGTCACCGATGAAGTGGATTACCTCACCGCAGACGAGGAAGAGAAGCACACCATCGCCCAGGCGAACGAGCGCTTCGACCCCGAGACGCGCATCTTCGGCTACACCGACGAGGAGGGCAATTTCGTTGCCTCCCAGCGCCTGCTGTGCCGTACCCGCGACTCGAAGGGCGTATTCGGCGAGCCCGAGGAAGTAACCGTCGACCGCGTGGACTACATGGACGTTTCCCCGCGTCAGATGACTTCCGTTGCTACCTCGCTCATTCCGTTCCTCGAGCACGACGACGCTAACCGCGCGCTGATGGGCTCCAACATGCAGCGTCAGGCAGTGCCGCTGCTGAAGCCCCACGCTCCCTTGGTCGGCACCGGCATCGAGCATCGCATCGCCGTCGACTCCGGCGAGGTGCTGGTTGCGCAGAACGCCGGCGTGGTGGACTACGTCGATGGCCAGACCATCATCATCGAGCGCGAAGACGGCGAGTACGACGAGTACCTCATTCCTAAGTTCCAGCGCTCCAACCAGTCCGGCTGCATGAACCACAAGCCCATCGTCCGCAAGGGCGACAAGGTGTACGCCGGCGACGTGCTGGCTGACGGCCCCTCGTGCGACAACGCCGAGCTTTCGCTTGGCCAGAACCTGATGGTCGCCTACATGCCGTGGGAAGGCTACAACTACGAGGACGCTATCATCGTGTCCGAGCGCGTTGTGGCAGAGGACCTGCTTACCTCCATCCACATCTCCGAGTACGAGATCGATGCCCGCGACACCAAGCTCGGCCCTGAGGAAATCACCCGCGAGGTCCCCAACATCTCCGAGGACATGATCTCCGACCTGGACGCCGACGGCATCATCCGCATCGGCGCCGAGGTGTTCCCGAACGACGTTCTGGTTGGCAAGGTAACCCCGAAGGGCGAAACCGAGCTCACCGCTGAAGAGCGCCTGCTTCGCGCCATCTTCGGCGAGAAGGCCCGCGAGGTCCGCGATACGTCCCTGAAGGTGCCCCATGGCTCCGGTGGCCGCGTTATCAACGTGGTTCGCTCCTCCCGTGCAAACGGCGACGAGCTTGCTCCCGGCGTCAACGAGCTCGTTCGCGTGTTCGTTGCCCAGAAGCGCAAGATCCAGCAGGGCGACAAGCTTTCCGGCCGTCACGGCAACAAGGGTGTTATCTCCCGCGTTCTGCCGGTGGAGGACATGCCCTACCTGGCCGACGGCACCCCGATCGACGTCATGCTGAACCCGCTGGGCGTACCTTCCCGTATGAACGTCGGTCAGCTGCTGGAGAACCACCTGGGCTGGGCCGCTAAGTGGGGTTGGTCCGACGATCCCGAGTCCACCGAGCCGGTAGAGGGCCCGCAGTTCGTGGCCACCCCGGTATTCGACGGCGCAACCGAGGAAGAGATCTCCAACGCCATCGAGGCAGCCAACCGTAACCTCATCAACATCAACCATGCCAAGTACGGCGATAAGGCGCGCGACGAGTTCGTTCCGCAGCTTTCCCGCACCGGCAAGGCATGGCTCTACGACGGCCGTACCGGCGAGCGTTTCCGCGAGCCCATCACCTGCGGTCAGACCTACATCCTGAAGCTGGGCCACATGGTCGACGATAAGATCCATGCGCGCTCCACCGGTCCCTACAGCCTTATCACCCAGCAGCCTCTGGGCGGCAAGGCGCAGTTCGGCGGCCAGCGCTTCGGCGAGATGGAAGTTTGGGCGCTGTACTCCTACGGCGCATCGAACGTCCTGCAGGAGATCCTCACCATCAAGTCCGACGACACCTCCGGACGCGTGAAGTCCTACGAGGCTATCGTCAAGGGCGAGAGCATCCCGGCACCCGAGGTTCCCGAGTCCTTCAAGGTACTCATCAAGGAAATGCGCTCGCTGTGCCTGAACGTCGAGCTTGAGGGCCATCAGCATCAGACCATCGACGTCACCCACGACCCCGATGAGGATGAGCTTTTGGGCGCACCGCTCGATTTGGGCGAGACGCCGCAGAAAGAGGAGGACGACCTCCTCGGTTCCATCACTGCCGAGCTGGGCAACCTGATGGGCGACAACAACGAAGACAACGACCTTATCGGTAAGGGAGAGGAGAACTAAATGAGCGAATTCGACGTTAACAATTTCGACGCGATCCGCATCTCTCTTGCGTCTGCGGAGGATATCCGCGGCTGGTCCCGTGGCGAGGTAAAGAAGCCCGAGACCATCAACTACCGTACGCTCAAGCCCGAGAAGGACGGCCTGTTCTGCGAGAAGATCTTCGGTCCCACCAAGGACTGGGAGTGCGCGTGCGGCAAGTACAAGCGCATCCGCTTCAAGGGCATCGTCTGCGAGCGCTGCGGCGTTGAGGTTACCCGTTCCAAGGTTCGCCGTGAGCGCATGGGCCACATCGAGCTGGCCGCTCCGGTAAGCCATATCTGGTACTTCAAGGGATCTCCCTCCCGTCTGGGCTATCTGCTGGATATCCCGCCGAAGGAGCTTGAGAAGGTCCTGTATTTTGCTTCCTCCATCATCACCATGGTGGACAAGGAAGCCCGCGAAGAGGACGTAGAGGAGCTGCGCGACGAGCTTTCCGCAGACCTTGAAGAACTCGACGCCGAGCGCGACCGCCTCATCGAGGCCACGCGTCGCCTTTCCGTGGACTACGTTCCCGAGGAAGACGAGTTCGTCGACGACATCGACGAAGACGAGCGCATGACCCCCGAGGAAGTAGAAGACGAGATCGCCGACATCTACGAGGAGTTCAACGAGCGCAAGACCCTGCGTTCCGAGGCTCTGGAGGCCTTCTTGAAGATCGAGCCCAAGCAGCTCATCGCCGACGAGGCCCTGTACCGCGAGATGCGCCTGAACTACTCCGACTACTTCAAGGGCGGCATGGGCGCAGAGGCCATCCGCGACCTGCTTGACAGCATCGACCTCGAGGCCACCGCTGAAGAGCTGGCCGAGACCGTTGCCACCGGCAAGGGTCAGAAGCGCACCAAGGCCATCAAGCGCCTGAAGGTCGTCGACGCGTTCCTGCACTCCGACAACAAGCCTTCCGACATGATCCTGGACGTCGTTCCGGTTATCCCGCCGGATCTGCGCCCGATGGTCCAGCTCGACGGCGGCCGTTTCGCCACGTCCGACCTGAACGACCTGTACCGTCGCGTCATCAACCGCAACAACCGCTTGAAGCGCCTGCTGGACCTCGGTGCCCCCGAGATCATCGTGAACAACGAGAAGCGCATGCTGCAGGAAGCCGTCGACTCCCTGTTCGACAACGGTCGCCGCGGCCGCCCTGTAACGGGCCCGGGCAACCGTCCGCTGAAGAGCCTTTCCGACATGCTGAAGGGCAAGCAGGGCCGCTTCCGCCAGAACCTGCTGGGCAAGCGCGTGGACTACTCCGGCCGTTCGGTAATCGTCGTCGGCCCGACCTTGAAGCTGCACCAGTGCGGCCTGCCTTCTCAGATGGCCTTGGAGCTGTTCAAGCCCTTCGTTATGAAGCGCCTGGTAGAGCTTGAGTACGCTGCCAACATCAAGGCGGCAAAGCGCGCGGTTGATCGTGGCGCCACCTACGTCTGGGACGTGCTGGAAGAGGTTATCACCGAGCATCCGGTGCTGCTGAACCGCGCACCTACCCTGCACCGCTTGGGCATCCAGGCCTTCGAGCCGGTGCTGGTAGAGGGCAAGGCCATCAAGCTGCACCCGCTGGTATGTACCGCATTCAACGCCGACTTCGACGGCGACCAGATGGCAGTCCATGTGCCGCTGGGCGCCGAGGCTCAGGCCGAGGCCCGCGTGCTGATGCTTTCCGCCAACAACATCAAGTCGCCTGCGCATGGCCGTCCGCTGACCGTTCCCACCCAGGACATGATCATCGGCATGTACTACCTCACCGCAGCCCGCGACGGCTTCCCCGGTGAAGGCCGCGCATTCGTCGACTACGCCGATGCCCGCAACGCCTACGACGCCCGTACCGGCGTTGACCTGCAGGCTAAGATCTGGGTTCGCCTTTCCAAGGACACCCAGGTGGCCAACGCGTTCGACCAGTTCGAGGAGCATGTCGCCGGCACGCGCCTGCAGACCACCATCGGCCGCATCATCTTCAACAGCGTGTTCCCGGACGACTACCCGTTCCTGAACTACCAGATGAACAAGAAGGAAATCGGCCGCATCGTAGAGGACGTGTGCAACCGCTACACCCTTTCCGAGGTCGAGCCCATCCTTGACGGCCTGAAGAACACCGGCTTCCACTACGCCACCATCGCCGGCATCACCGTTTCCGTCTACGACGCAACGGTTCCGCCGAGCAAGGGCGAGATCCTGGCTGCCGCCGACAACAAGGTTGCCGCCATCGAGGAAGACTACGAGATGGGCCTGATGAGCGCTGAAGAGCGTCACAAGCAGGTCGTTGATATCTGGACCGAGGCGAACGAGGAAGTCGGCGACGCCATGGCTGCCAACTTCGACGCGTTCAACCCGATCTTCATGATGGCCGACTCCGGTGCTCGAGGTAACATCAAGCAGATCCGCCAGCTGGCCGGCATGCGCGGTCTGATGGCAGACACCAAGGGTGGCACCATCGACATTCCGGTTAAGTCGAACTTCCGCGAGGGCCTTTCCGTGTTGGAGTACTTCATTTCCACGCATGGCACTCGAAAGGGCATGGCCGACACCGCGCTGCGTACCGCTGACTCCGGTTACCTTACCCGTCGTCTGGTCGACGTTGCCCAGGACGTCATCGTCCGCGAGATCGACTGCGGCACTGCCGACGGCGTTCCGTACCCGCTGCACAACGACAAGGGCGAGCTGGACGAGAACCTTATCGGCCGCTGCATGCTCGAGGCCGTCGCCGACGCCAACGGCGAGGTTATCGTCGATGCGGGCGAGTTTATCTCTTCTATGGAGCAGCTGAAGGCCATGGAGGCTGCCGGCGTCGAGTCGCTGAACATCCGCACCGTCATGACCTGCCACGCAGAGCACGGCGTATGCCAGAAGTGCTACGGTTGGGACCTTGCCACCGCACGTCCGGTTAACATCGGCACCGCGGTGGGCATCATCGCTGCCCAGTCCATCGGCGAGCCCGGCACGCAGCTGACCATGCGTACGTTCCACGCTGGCGGCGTTGCAGGTGAGGACATCACCCACGGCCTTCCCCGTGTTACCGAGCTTTTCGAGGCTCGCAAGCCTAAGGGCCAGGCCGTGCTGGCAGAGATCTCCGGCACCCTGCAGGTTACCGCCGACAAGGTGAACAAGACCCTGACCGTTCACGACCAGGAGGGCAATATCCGCGAGTACGTGGTTTCCGCCCGCGCAACGCTGCTTCCCGGCGTTTCCGACGGTTGCGAGGTCGAGGTTGGCCAGCAGCTCACCAAGGGTTCCGTGAACCCCCACGACCTGCTTCGCCTTACCGACCCGAACACCACGCTACGCTACATCGTTGCCCAGGTCCAGGACGTGTACGTGTCTCAGGGCGTAGACATCAACGACAAGCACATCGAGGTCATCGCACGTCAGATGCTGCGCAAGGTTGCCGTCATCGACCCCGGCGATTCCGACTACCTGCCGGGCCGCCAGGTGAACCGCTTCGAGTTCGAGGACACCGCCAACGAGCTGGTGCTCGAAGGCAAGGAGCCCCCGGTGGGCCAGCCCCTGCTGCTGGGCATCACCAAGGCTTCGCTGGCTACCGACTCGTTCCTCTCGGCCGCATCGTTCCAGGAGACCACCAAGGTCCTTACCGATGCTGCCATCGAGGGCAAGGTGGACACCCTGCAGGGCCTGAAGGAGAACGTCATCATCGGCAAGCCCATCCCGGCTGGTACCGGCCTGAAGCGCTACCACGACGTGGGCCTTACCTACCGTGGCGTGCCGGTGGACCGTGTGGATTCCGAACGTCTGCCCGATTCCGCCCCCGAGGCGCTGCGCGAGATCGAGGAGCTGCTGCCCCAGCCGCAGGATTGGTCGCTTGACGGCGACGGCTACCTGGGCGCCGGCTCCGACTACTCCAGCTACTTCGCCTCCATCGCCGCTGGCTACCGCGCGAACAACCTCTCCGACGAGGATGCTCGCCTGTACGTCTACGACGACCTGGGCGTTTCGCAGCGCTGGGCCAACAAATTCTCGGAGGCCGGCATCGAGACCGTTGCCGACCTGGTCGGCCACACCGAGGACGACCTGCTCCGCATCGAGGGCATTGGCACCAAGGCCATCGAGGAGCTGAAGGAAGGCCTGGAGAAGCACGGCCTGTTGCATGTGATCGAGGACGACCTTTCGGCTTCCCGCGATGACATGAGCCAGCTTCTGGACATGGTGTTCTCCCCGGACGACACCGTGCTCATCGGCGGCGACCAGCCCGCAACCTTCAACACCGAAGGCGAGGATATGCTGGGCGAGGCTCTGCCCCCGCGCTCCTACCAGCGCAACCTTGAAGAGCTCGATGCCCTTCTTGGCTCCTCCGACCTGGGCTTCCATAGCACCAGTGCTGCCGACGAATCGGCAAGCGGCGACGAAGAGTAAGCGCTCTTCCGCAAGCTGAACCCAAGGCGCGCTCCCCAAGCGGGGGCGCGCCTTTTGTTTGCGGGGCATTTTGCGGGTTGTCCCGGTTCCCGGCGCAGCTTCAGTAGTGGCTTCGATGGCAGCTTCGATGGCGGCAACCTGCGGCTGGCGGCGTGCTATTCTGTTAGCCGCAAAACATACGAAAGGCAACGAACCATGTCCAACGGCAAAACCTATCTTTCCGACAATCGCCCCGCCCCCGAAAGCCAGATCGGCGCATCGCTTGAGTCGCTAGCGCGCACCATCCACGAGCGTCGCAACGCCGGGGAGGAAAGCTACACCTACCGTCTGCTTACCGGCGATATCGACACCTTGCTGAAGAAGGTTGCCGAGGAAGCGCACGAGGCCACGCTGGCCGCAAAGGACGTGGTGTACAACGAGGGCGACGATGCCCAGGTGAACCATCTTCGCTACGAGGCGGCCGACGTGGTGTACCACCTTATGGTGCTGCTGGAGCGCTGCGGCATCGGCCTGGACGAGTTCGCCGCCGAGCTTAACACCCGCATGACCAAGGAAGAGATCGCCGAGCGCGGTGGGGTAGTGCTGCTGAAGCCCGAGTTCGTGAACCGCGGCAACCATGTAGAGAAGTAGGCCCTCCTTTCGGCTTTGCCTATCTTCGTGCTGTTCGGAAGATGTCGGCCTGAGCTTCCTGCCAATGCGGTGCGCCGATGATTCGTGGTCGCAACCTGCGATCATATTGTGCGCATTGCGGATTGCCGCACTGGGAACCGATCGTTTCCGGTAATGAGATTCGGCTGGTTCGTATCGATGAGATCTAAGATGTCAGCGACGGTACTGATATGGAGGTCGTATATGCGACCTCCCATTTCCAATAGAACTCCCATGAGCTTCAGATAGTATTTCTACTAATGAATGGACTGCTGAACTGGTCTTTTCAAGACCATGCAAATTACCATTCCTGATGATGTTGACTTATCCCTCTCACCTTCCCATAGGTTGTGGAAAGTGGGGGGGGGGGGTAGTTCAATGCAATACAGACTCAAAGGAATTCTTGCTCTCCTCGCCGTCGTTTTGGTCGCTTCCGTGGGGCTATTTGCCTATGGGAAATATGCTCAACAGATGGTGTACGAAGAGAGCACCAGTAATTTCCAGGGCACTTGCGAACAGATCGAGCGGACTTTCATCTTGTTCGCTAACCGCAATTGGAGCTTTCTTTCCGATTGGTGCCATAGCTTAGGCTCTATGGACAGCAACGCGGATTTCGAACGGGAATGGGCAAGCTTCGCCGAACGCAAGGACTCATGGAACTACAGCGAGTTTTACCTGTTCAATGATGAGTCGAACTATCTTACCGCTTCTGGCAGGAAGGGTTCCCAGGAATCGATCAGCCCGGTTTTCGATGAGATGATCGAATCGGGAACCCCAACCATCTCAAGTTACATTGCCTCAAGCGGAACGCGGAAGATCGTTTTCGCGGTTCCCCTGGATACGCCTTTCGAATACGACGGGGTAACTTACACGGGCACTGCCGTGTGCTACGAAAGCGAGTATGTGCAGGGTTTGGTGGCGGAAGGCCTCTACAGCAGCGGCTCCGATTGCTATATGATCCGCTCGAACGGCGACGTGGTGTTCTCGTTGGCTCCCAAAAATGTTTTTCCGGACTATATCGGCAATATCTTCGATTTCTTGAATGATCAGGTGTCTTTCAAAGAAGGGTCGCTTGATCAGATGCGCCAATCGGTGCTTCAGTCCGAACAGGGTAAGGCGGCGTGTAGCTTCGATGGTCGCTCGCTGTATGTGGTGAGCCAGCCCGTTTCGTACTCCGATTGGAGCTTGGTCGCATTCGTCGATTGCGATGTGATGGATTCGTCGATGCACCAGTTCCAGACGGTTTCTGCTGCAGTTAGCGTTGGGGTGGTCGGCTTGCTCGCGCTTGCCATAGTCCTTCTGGTTGTCAGGGACGCACGCTCTAGCATGAGCGCCAAGGAACAAGAGCGAATGCTTGCTGAGCGCGAGAAGGAGCTTACTGGGCAGCTGTTCAACGGGGTGACGCAGATAGTGGATCGTTTTGCCGTGGGGGATCTCGTAACCGATAGGTATGAGTACCACGAACGCCAGCTTTCGCATTTCCTGTATCCGAGGCAAGGCAGCTATCACGATCTGGTCGAGTTCATCAGCCGTCGCTGCGTGGTACTTACCGACACCGAGAACGCCAAGGTGAGCCGCCTTATTTGCCCTGAGTATCTGTCCAAGGTGCTGACGAAACCTGAGGACATTCTGCGCTTCGAATACACCGAAAGGGGCGGTGGCGCTTACGAGCTGATGACCGTGGTGCCGCTTGAGTGGAGTCAGACAGGGCAGCTGCAGAAAGTCCTGCTCATTTCCCTGGATATCGGCAAAAAGATGAAATGGAAGAACATCGCCAATACCGATGGCCTTACCGGCCTGTTCAACGAGCGCTATTTCAGCAGGATCATGCACCTGAAGGAGCAGGGGAAGAAGCCTTTCGTGCTGTACTACCTCGACCTTGACGGCTTCAAGCCCGTCAACGACGAGTATGGGCACGATATGGGCGATAAGCTTCTACGGGAGGTGGCATCTCGCCTCAAGGACTGCGTTCGCAGCAATGATTACGCTTTCCGCATCGGTGGCGATGAGTTCACGCTGATCATCTCTGCAGACTTCGACAAGGAACAATGCGAAGAGATGGTGCAGCGCATAAAGAGCTCGGTTTCGAACCCTTACGTTATCGACGGCATAGCCATTACGGTAGGCACAAGCTGCGCTTACGCAGCGTACCCAGACGACAATGCCCTCGTCAGCGAGGTTCGCAAGATAGCAGATCAGCGCATGTACGAAGACAAGGAAAGCCGAAACGCAGGGCGATAGGGATAGCCAACCAGCGAATCAACCGGCGGGGAGTAGGAATCTGCGCCTTCGGTTGGATTTGAGGTTGATCCTTGCAAACCCGTTCGAATGCGGTATATTGAATAAGCTTGTCTCGCCTTGGTCGGAAACCAAGGCATAGAAG
>CAVHGQ010000049.1:0-3873 GCA_963635335.1 Candidatus Melainabacteria bacterium
ACCACGGCCATGCCGCGCTCCATGGAGCTGCCCACCGCCTGGCTGAACACCATGGGCAGCATGGCGAAGATGGTGGTAAGGGCCGTCATCATGATAGGTCGCATACGCGTGCGGCCCGCAGCAACCAGCGCATCGCGCTTGCCCAGGCCACCGCGCTGCAGCTGGTTCACGTAGTCCACGAACACGATGCCGTTGTTCACCACCGTGCCCATGAGCACCGCGAAGCCCAGCAGCGAGAGCATGCTCAGCTGCTCGCCGGCCGCCAACAGGCCGAACAGACCACCGGTGAACGCCAGCGGCACCGTGAGGATGATGATGAACGGGGAAAGCAGGCTCTGGAACTGCGCCACCATCACCAGGTAGATAAGCACGAACCCCAGGATAAGCAGGAGCATCATCTGGGTGAGCATGGTGTTGATGTTCTCCAGCTCGCCGGCGGTCTGGATGCTGTAGCCGTCGGGCAGCTGGTAGCTGTCCAGCTTCTGCTGCAGGTCGCGCGCCAGAAGGGCGTTGTTGTAGCCGTCTTCCACATCGGCCGTCACCGTGATGGTGCGGCTGGAGTCCATGTGCGTTACCGTGCTGGCAGCCACGCCCTGCTCCACCGTGGCGAACTCAGAGAGCTTGTGCGTCGCGGTGTCGCCCGACTGCTGGTTAGTGATATCGATCTCGGTATCAAGCAGATTGCTGGCCGTTACCGGGTTGGTCTTGTCCACCACCGAGACGTTCATCTTAGTGCCGTCGATGGTGAGCGAGGTGCTGCTGGCGGTGTCGGACACCTTCTTCTGAAGGTCGGCGTACAGCTGCGCCACGGTGTAGCCCGCTTTGGTGAGCTTGTCACGGTCGATGACCAGGTGCAGCTCGGTGGCGGCGTCTTCCATGCCGTTCTCGATCTCGGTGTAGCCCTGTACCTGGCCCACGATGCCCATAACGTCTTCACTGATGGCAACCAGCTTGTCCTGGTCGGGACCCTTGATGGTAAGGGAAAGCCCGCTGCCCATCATGGAGCTCATGGCCTCGGAAGACGTGGCGTCGGTGATAACCTCGCAATCCAGGCCGGAGGTGTCGGCGACCAACTGGTCCAATATGCCCTGCACCTGGCCTTCCGTGGTAACGCTGCTGTCGGTTTGCAGGTAGAACGTGAACATCTTGTACATGTCGCTGTCGCTGTTCCCGCTGCTAGAGCTGCTGGAACTCGACGCGCCGTTCGAGATCATGGAAACCGACGAAGTGCCGTCCATGCCGCCCACGAATTCCACGCCATCGATGCCCATGGCGGCGTCCATCACCTTGTCGGCCGTGGCGTAGGCGGTTTCCTTGCTCACCCCATCGGGCATGTTAACCGTCACGTTCACCGTCTTCGACATCATGGAGGGGATCATGGTTATGCCCATGTTCGCGATGCCCAGCACCGCAACGCCAAGCAGCACCACGGAAACCACCAGCGGCAGCGCCTTATGGCGCAGGAAGAACGTGAGCGAGTGGGCGTACTTGGTCTGCAGCGTTTCGAACCAGTCGTTGCGGCGCGGCAGGTAGTTCTTGAACATGAAACTGGAAGCCGCGGGCACCATGGTGAGCGCGATGAGCATGGAAGCCGTGAGCACATAGGCGATGGTGAGCGCGAAGGGCATCATGAGCTGGTTCACCATGCCGGTGGTGAACACGATGGGCAGGAACACGCAGATGGTGGTTAAGGTGGAGGCGATTACCGCGCCCGTTATCTGCTTGGCGCCCTGAACTGCTGCGCGAGCTGCAGGGATGCCGCGGGAGCGCAGGCGGTAGATGTTCTCCAGCACGATGATGGAATTGTCCACCAACATGCCGATGGCAAGGGAAAGGCCGCCCAGGCTCATCACGTTCAGGTCGATGCCCGAGAAGTACATCAGCAGCAACGCGCACAGAACCGAGAACGGGATACTGAACGCCATGATGAGCGTGGGGCGCCAGTCGCGCAAGAAGACGATGAGCACCACCACGGCGAGCAGCGCGCCCAGGATCAGCGACTGCAGGATGGAGTTGATGTAGAGCGCGATGTAGGAGCCCTGGTCGCTTACCACCGTGAGGTTCAGGCCGGGGTTGGCGGCCTCGATCTTCTGCAGGGCGGCTTTCGCGGCGTTGGACACATCGCTGGTGGAAGCGGTGGAGTTCTTGAAAATGGAAAGCAGCACGCCGTCCTTGGCGTTGATGCGCATGTACTCTTCGCCCACGTTGTCGATGGTGGTCACCTCGGCCACGTCGCCCAGGCGAATCTCCCCCACCCCGTCGATCTCGGTGAGCAGCAGCGAGCGCAGGTCGGCCTCGCTGGTAAGGTTGTCGCCCACGCGCAACAGCCACTGGCTGTCGCTGCCGGAGTCGATGTAGCCGGCCGGCATGCTGAAGTTCTGGGCGGTGATCAGGCTCGCCAGCGTTTCCTTATCTACCAGGGTATCCACGTTGGCGCTGGAGATGGCCTTCTCGCGCGAATCCTCGTACTGCTCGCGCGCGCTGGCAAGCTGCTGCTTGTTCGACTCGATGGTCTGCTGGGCGGCCGAAAGCTGCGCCGAAGCGCTGCCGAACTGGGAAGCGGCCGTGAGCGAGCCCGACTGCGCCTGGGCAAGCTGGCTTTGGTATTCGGTAAGCTGGCTGGCCGAGGTTTGCGCCTGCTGGGCAAGCTGCGCTATCTGCGCCTGCACCTGCGGGTTCGCGCCCGAAGGGTCGGTGGCCTTCAGCGCCTGGATCTGCGCTTGCAGCGTGGCGGCTTCGGCGGTCTTGCCCGAGATGGCCAAGGTAAGCGCGCTGGTTGCCTGGCCAAGCTGGTCGGTGGTTTGCTGCTGCTGGGTTTCCAACGCGCTCTTCTGCTGGCTCAGCTGCTCTTCGGCCTGCGAAAGCTGCGCTTCGCCGTCGTCGATCTGCTTCTTCGCATCGTAGAGCTGGGAGTTCACGCTGGCCAGGAGCTTGTTGTTGATATCCTCGATCTTGCTGTCAGAAAGGCGCACCTCCACCGACTGCTGGGCGGAGCCAACCGTGGAAACGTCGGCCACACCGTCGACACGTTCGAGGGCGGGCACCACCTTGTCGTCCACCAGGTTCGAGGTCTCATAGATGTCGTGGTCGTCGTAGGAGGCGGCAACGTAGAGCGTCGCCATCATGTCCATGCTGATTTCCATGTAGTTGGGGCTGCCGGCGGTGTCGGGCAGCTGGGCGGAAACCTCGTTCACCGCCGAAGAGGCCTTCACCATGGCGGAGTCCATGTCGGTGCCGTCCTGGAACTGCAGGAAGATCATGGAATAGTTGTCGGCGCTCTGCGACTGCACCGAGGAAACGCCGCTGATCTTGGAAAGAGAGCCCTCCAGCACGTCCGTGACCTCGGATTCCACCTTTTCGGCACTGGCGCCGGGGTCGGTGGTGACCACCATCAGGTACGGCAGGTCCATGTCGGGCAGGAGGTTGGTCTTCATCTTCGAGAGAGAAACCCCGCCCAAGATGAGGATGATGATAACGGCAACCGTGATGATGTACGGTCGCCGAACGCTGAAGCGGCTGAGCACGTAGAACTCCTTGGTGTGTTTGAGGTGCGTTTAAGAGCAGTGCAAGGGGGCAAGCCCCGTTTTCAATTGTGTTCACAGCGATTTTAGTCCGCAGCCCGCGCCCTTTTGGGTAACATTCGGCCGCTGAACCCGCGAACACGCCGAATACACACTCAGCACGAAAAAACCCAACGCTTCGTTGGAAACGTTGGGTTTGGTGTTGCCGGGAATTGCTGCGCCCGTCCAGCCTAGTAGCGGCTGTCGAAGATGCGCTGGGTCTTCTTCTCGGAACGGGGTAGCTCGCCCAGCGGCACACCCTTGGCTTCGGGGGTGCAGCCGATCTTCGCCTTGAAGATGAGGCTCAGCTCTT
>CAVHGQ010000049.1:4338-10380 GCA_963635335.1 Candidatus Melainabacteria bacterium
CGAAGATCTCGATGCCCAGCTCGGTTTCGATGCGGTGGCGCATCTTCTCGCCCCAGCGCTCGGAGCCGATAACGCCCTTGCGCAGGGCAAGCTTGTCACGGATGCCGCGTGCGGCGATTTCCTCGGCCAACAGGAGAGCGTAGGAGGAAGTGGCGCACAGAACGGTGGACTGCAGGTCTTCCATCATGCGCAGCTGCTTCTCGGTGTTGCCCGGGCCCATGGGGACTGCCATGGCGCCCAGTTTCTCGGCGCCCAGCTGGAAGCCGATGCCCGCCGTCCACAAGCCGTAACCAGGCGTGATGTGGATTCGGTCGGTGTTGGTGATGCCGGCCGTCTCGTAGCAGCGCGCGAACATGGTTGCCCAGTCGCACACGTCCTTCTGGGTGTAGGGGATGACCACCGGAATGCCCGTGGTGCCGGAAGAGGAGTGCACGCGCACGATCTTTTCCTCGGGCACGGCGGCCAGGCCCAGCGGGTACACCTCGCGCAGGTCGGCCTTCTCGGAGAAGGGCAGCTTCTGGAAATCGGCCTGGGTCTGCACATCGGAAAGGTCGATGCCCTCGAACTTCTTGGCGTAGAAGGGCGAGCGATCCTTCAGGGTTTTGAACTGCTCTTTTATCAGGTCGAACTGATCTTTGGTGAGTTCCATAGATCTGCCTTTCGTATCGGTTGAAGCGGTTGGTGGCGCAGGCTGCCGAAACAGCGAAAGTATTTGCCCGCGAAACGGGCGCGCCTGCTGCGACATTGCCCACCAGCGGACGGGTTATCTTCCAGACTTTAGCACGATGGAGCGTTCTCCACGAGGTCGATGGCGGCAAGGTTCATGTCAACGAAGCGCGGTTTCACGCAAGCGGGGATAACGCTGCGCATGTCGTCGAGCGTGAGCACGCCGGCAAGGCTGCTGCCCAGCGCCGGGTCGTTCACCGCTTTCAGCGCGCTGGCCAGCATAAGTATGTTCAGCGCCTTGCGCGAGCCCAGCTGGTCGCACAACGCCACATCGTCGACGTCGACCACGTGGGCGCCCGAGAGCTTAAGCGCCGCGACCATTTCGGCCGGGTTGTAGCTGGGGGCGCGGAAGCTGGCCACGGTGGGGGCTATGCCCGAGCGCGCCGTTACCATAACGCCCGCCGGGTTCAGCAGATGAAGCGCGCGCAGGCCTTCGCCCGGCTCGAGCGCGATCACCACATCGGCAGAGGCGTTGCCCGGCAAGGGACTGAACACCTCTTCGCCGTTGTTGCCCATGCGCAGGTGGCTCATCACATCGCCGCCGCGCTGCGCCATACCCGTGGTCTCGGTGGAGCGCACCTGCCAGCCCTTGGAACGGGCGGCTTCGGCCAAGATCTTCGCGGCAAGGACGCTGCCCTGCCCGCCGATGCCGGCAATGGAGATGTTGATCATCGGGCGCTCCCTTCGTTGCCCTCGCACGAAAGCGCGCTGCTTTCGCACAGGTACGTGCACAGCCCGCAGCCGTTGCACAGCGAGGCATCTACCACCGGATGCCGCTCCTCCTTGTTCCAGGAAAGCGCAGGGCACCCGATCTTCAGCACGCACTTGCCGCAGCCCGTGCAGGCGTCCTCATCGAAGCGCACCGGCTCGCCCGGCTTGATGAGCTTCACACAGGGGCTTTCGAAGATGACGGCGGAAGGCCCGTCGAACTCGATGGCCTCGCGGGCAGCGGCGCGCGCTTCATCCAGGTGCAGCGGGTTGGCGTGCGTGATGACGGTGACGCCCAGCGCGCGCAGGACCGCTTCGATGCTGATAGGCTTGCTCTTCGGCCCCATCAGCGTGACACCCGTGCCGGGGTGCGGCTGCGAGCCGGTCATGGCGGTGGTGGCGTTGTCCAGCACGCACACGGTGATGTCGTGCTGGTTGTACACCGCGTTGGCGATGCCCGTCATGCCGCTGGCGAAGAAGGTGGAGTCGCCCACGAACGAAAGCGCCTTCTTGCCCGGCTCCACCACCGAAAAGCCCTGGGCAACCGTGATGCCGGCGCCCATGCACAGGCAGGTGTCCACCGCGTCGAGCGGCTTGGCGTTGCCCAGCGTGTAGCAGCCGATGTCGCCGCAGAAGATGCCGTCGCTCGGCTTGCGCAGGGCGGTTTTCACCGCGTAGAACGCGCCGCGATGCGGGCAACCCGGGCACAGCATGGGCGGACGCGCAGGAGCTTCGACGGCAGCCTGCGCATCGGTAGCATCGGCGGTCGAAGCCGCGCTCGCGGCCGGGGCGCACAGTACTTGCTCAGGTTCGGCCAGCTCAACGCCGAAGAACGTGCGCAGCTGGGCGGCGATGGCATCCACCGTGTTCTCGCCCCTGTCGGTGGTCTCGCCGGTGAGCTTGCCATGCACGGCGTAGCCCGCGTGCGTTGCGCCGGCGAGCTTCAGCATCTCGTCTTCCAGAACGTGATCCAGCTCCTCGAAGCAGATCACGTCGGAAAGGCCTTCCGCGAAGCGGGCAGCCCGCTCGGCCGGGAACGGATACGGGGTTCCCACCTGCATGATGCGGTAGGCCGGCAAGGCCTCCACCGGCTTGCCCCACGCAGGGCCGCCCATGGTGCAGAAATCGCCTTCGCAATGCGGCGGAAGGATCGGCGCGGCGGGCGCGCCTTCGGCCCATGCCAGCTTCCCTTCGGCCACCTGAGCCTCCAACATACGCAGCGCCTCGCGCGCGTAGGCGTACGATATGCCGCCGGCAACGATGCCGAAGCAGGGCTCTTCGCCTACTTGCACTTGCTGGTTGAACTGGTCGTATTCCGCGGAAGAGAAATCTGCTGCGATCCTGGGCAAACGCTCGTTGATCTCGCCGTGACCCTTGTACGAGCGCTTGGGGAAGATAACCCACTTCGGGTCGCGCTCGAAGCCCTCGGGCTGGCGCGCCTGGGTTTCCGCAGCGATGTCGATGTAGGTAGAGGCATGGCAGATGCGCGTGGTGGGGCGCATGATAACGGGGGTGCCGTACTTCTCGGAAAGGTCGTAGGCGGCGGCCATCATGGCGCAGCCCTGCTCGGGCGTTGCTGGGTCGAACACCGGCACCTTCGCGAACGAGGCGAAGCGGCGGGTGTCCTGCTCGGTCTGCGAGGAGATGGGGCCCGGGTCGTCGGCAACGTAGAGCACGGTGCCGCCCTTCACGCCCACGTAGTTCAGCGACATCAGCGGGTCGCTGGCAACATTCAGGCCCACCTGCTTGCAGGTGTACAGGGTTCGCGCACCGGAATAGGCCGCGCCGGCAAGCAGCTCCAATGCCGCCTTCTCGTTCGTGGACCATTCCACGTGCACGCCCTTGGCGCGCCCCGCCGCATGCTCGGCGGCGATGGTCTCTATCACCTCGGAAGAAGGCGTGCCCGGATAGCCCGCGCACACACGGACGCCCGCTTCGAGGGCAGCATGGGCGAAGGCCTCGTTGCCCTTCAGGAATTCTTTTGGCATGGAAGGTCCCTTAGGCCTGAGCCATGTCGGCTTTGAGCTTCTCGATCTTCGCGCGAGCCTCGTCGTTGCCGGTGCCCAGCATCTGAACAGCCAGGATAGCGGCATTCTTGGCACCGTTGATGGCAACCGTGGCAACCGGCACGCCGGAAGGCATCTGCACCATGGAAAGCAGGGAATCCAGCCCGCCCAGGTCGGACGTCTTCATGGGAACGGCGATAACGGGAAGCGGGGTGTAAGCCGCAACCACGCCGCCCAAGTGAGCAGCCTTGCCAGCCGCGGCGATGATGACGCGGATGCCGCGCTCGACGGCAGAGGAAGCCCATTCATGCACCTCGGCAGGCTTGCGATGCGCGCTTGCCACCTTCACTTCGTAGGGAATGCCCAGCTCTTCGAGCTGCTTCATGCAGGCCTCCATGGTGGGCATGTCAGACTGGGAACCCATGATGATGCCGACCACGGGCGTATCGCCAAAACTAGTGCTCATGTTCTGTCCTTCGCAACACTGATTTTCACATACGCGCATTGTACACCCGCCCCCACCGCCGCCCAGCTCGCCACCTCCATCCGCGCCGCGGGTCGGGGCACTGCCCAAACGTTGCAGATGCAGCGCCGGTCCGAGCTGGACGGGCGTGGCCGCTATCGCGTGCTAAAGGGGTCGTCTCTACTGACACGGTGGCGCCGGGCGGCGTCTGTGCGGCGCTACTGGGGCGGGAAAGCTGCTGCCGAGGCTTCTTCGGTTTTCCGCATAAGCTCGTCGAAGCCGGTCAGTGCGTCGAAGGGCATGAACTGGGTTGCGCGCTGCGGGCTCCTTGTGGCGCGATGCGGGCCGCGTTCGGCGAGGTTCGCCTTGATGTCCCGCAAAATGAGCCGGCGCCGCTCGACTTCTTGGAAGGAAACGCCCTCCAACAGGTCTTCCTCGCTAAGCACGGTGACCCCCGATCTGGTTGTTCCTCTCGCGCATGGTGGCCTCTTCCTTCAGGCTGGTGCCCTTCAGCAGCGCGTTCTTCCCGAAGCGCTGGCGCACGGCCACCGAAGCCCGTGCCAGGTTGGCCTCCTTCGCGTTGCCGTCGCCGAAAAGGCTGGGCTGGTCGTACTTCGCGGGTTGGAGCTGTCCCAACGCAACCGAGAGCCGGCGGATGGGCGAATCGCGCTCGACGTGGGCGTCGAACAGCGCAAGCGCCTCTGCGCGTATGCGGCTGGGCGAACTGGTGCGCCCGGCCAGCTTGGCTGAGCCGCCCGCCCCCATCTTCCATCGGCCGCTTTCGGTAAGGCTGGGCTGTGCGTAGCCCACGTGCACGGCAACGTTTCCGCAGGAAAGTCCCTTCGCGCACAGGTCCAGGCAGCTGGCGTCGATCATCTCCGTCAGCACGGTGCGCGCCTCGGCGAACGAGTAGTCGCGCATCAGCACCTGGCCGTTCGAAATGGAATGCGCGCGCGGGCGGTACGCCTTTATCTGCTGTATGGTGCAGGGCTCCTGCCCCCAGGCGTGGTCCAGCAGGTACTCGCCGTTCTTGCCG
Source organism: Candidatus Melainabacteria bacterium (assembly GCA_963635335.1). GTDB lineage: Bacteria > Actinomycetota > Coriobacteriia > Coriobacteriales > Eggerthellaceae > Anaerotardibacter. The sequence goes on from CAVHGQ010000049.1 coordinate 9,278, forward strand.
AATTCGCGCTGCAGCCACTTCGGGCTTACGGCGCACACGCCCGCCAAATCGTGGATGCCGCGCTTCGCCAGGCGATGGGCAATGCCCGGCCCCACCTGCCATATGTCGGTTATGGGCTGGTGAAACCAGATTTCGCGTTGGAACGAGTCTTCGTCCAGCACGCCGATGCCGTCGGCCGCCTTCTTCGCCTCGATGTCGAGCGCCACCTTGGCAAGGAAGAGGTTCGGACCGATGCCCGCCGTTGCGGTGATGCCCGTTTCCTCCATCACCTTGCGTCGCAGCAGGTTAGCGAACTCGCGCGCGCCCATTTTGTACAGGCGAAGGTAGGGCGTGGCGTCGATGAAGCACTCGTCGATGCTGTACACATGCATGTCGTCGGGGCTCACGTAGCGCAGATATATGCCGTTGATCTGCGCCGATACTTCCATATAGCGTGCCATGCGCGGCGTGGCCATGGTGTATTCCAGGCCTTCGGGGATCTGGAACACACGGCAGCGGTTCTTCACGCCCAGCGCTTTCATGGCCGGCGTGATGGCAAGGCAGATGGTGCCCGGGCCGCGGTCGGGGTCGGCCACCACCAGGTTCTCGGTGAAGGGGTCAAGCCCGCGGTCGGCGCATTCGACGCTGGCGTAGAAGCTTTTCAGGTCGATGCACAGATAGCTTTTCTCCGGCTTGGACGCAACCACGGCGCACCTCCCTCATCACAGCGAAAACAGAGTTTGTTCGCTGGTTATCATGCGAACAGTTGTTCTAGTATAAACGCATGGACTACAGGATGAAAGACGGCGAGATGCGGCGGGTGCATCGCGAAGAGGTGGATGTGCTGGCGCGCTTCGGGCGCGACGGCCGCCTGGAGCCGTGCATCGTGGTGCTGCGCGATTGCCGCGCGTTCCGCATAGACGAGGTGTTCGGTTTCACCGGCTTCGGCAAGCCGCACCACGGCCGGCGCACCGCGTGCTTCGACGTGCGCCTGGGCGGTCGCGAAACCAAGCTGTACCTGGAGCACCGGCTGGAAGATCCGGCCACCGGCATGCCCGACCGGTACGTATGGTGGGTGCGCGCCTTCGACGGCACCGCGCAGAAGCCGTGCGGGGCATAACCTC
>CAVHGQ010000050.1:0-9939 GCA_963635335.1 Candidatus Melainabacteria bacterium
GATTCCACTGCCTCGGCCGAGCGCTGAACAGCCGTGTCGAAATCGTCCTTCGCTTCCTTCTTGGGAACGCCCAGCACGAAATCCACCACGCTCATGCGTCCCGGCGGGCGCCCGATGCCGCAGCGCACGCGCAGGAACTCGCGCGATCCGCACTTCTCGATGATGGACTTCAGGCCGTTGTGGCCCGCATGCCCACCGCCCTTCTTCACCTTAACGGTGCCGGGGTTTATGTCCAGCTCGTCGTGGATGACGATAAGCTCGTCTACCGGGCAGTCGTATTCCTTCAGCAGCTTGGAAACCGGGCCGCCCGAAAGGTTCATGAAGCTCTGCGGCTTAGCCAAGATCACCTTGGTAAGCTCGCCGTTCAAGCGAACCTTCCCTTCACCCACCAGCGAGCCGCAGGTGTTCTTCCAGTAGCTCACGCCCCATTCCTGCGCCAGGGCGTCGACAGTGTCGAAGCCGGCGTTGTGGCGCGTGTGGGCGTATTCTTCACCCGGGTTGCCCAGCCCGACAACTACGCGCATCGGCTACAGCGCGAATTCGGGGTCGAACAGCGAAGCAACCGACTTGTTGTCGTAGACGTTGCTGATGGCATGGGCCAGAAGCGGAGCAACCGAGATAACGCGGATCTTGCCGGTCTGCTTGTCCTGCGGCACGGCAACGGTGTTGCACACCACGACTTCGTCGATCTGGGACTTCTCGATGCGCTCGTAAGCCGGGCCCGAGAAGATGGGATGGCTGGCGCACACGAACACCTTGTCGGCGCCCTTTTCCTTCAGGGTGGCAACGGCGGCGCACAGGGTGCCGGCCGTGTCGATCATGTCGTCGTTGACGATGCAGATCTTGCCCTTTACGTCGCCGATGAGCGCCGTGATCTCGGCCTTGTTGTGGCCCGGACGACCCTTGTGCATGATGGCCAGGTCGGAATGTATCATGTCGGAAAGCTTCTTGGCAGCCTTGGCGCGGCCCACATCGGGGCTTACCACGCACAGCTTCTCGGGGTCGATGTCCTTCTTCTTGAAGTAGTCGGCGAAGATGGGAAGCGCGGTAAGGTGATCAACAGGGGTATCGAAGAAGCCCTGGATCTGACCCTGGTGCAGGTCGATGGTGATGGTGCGCGTGATGCCGGCAACGCCCATGAGGTTGGCAACCAGCTTCGCGGTGATGGGCTCGCGGGCTGCGGCCTTGCGGTCCTGGCGGGCATAGCCGTAGCAGGGAACAACCGCGTTGATGGTGCGGGCGGAAGCGCGCTTGGCCGCATCGGCCATGATAAGCAGCTCCATGATGGCCTCGTTCACGTTGGGCGTGGAGGTGGACTGCACGATGAACACGTCGGCGCCGCGGACGCTTTCAAGGTAGCGCGCGTAAATCTCGCCGTTCGAGAACTTCTCGAGCTTCACATTGCCAAGCGTGGTGCCCAGCTGCGTGGCAATCTCCTCGGCAAGTTCGGGGCAGGTTGACCCGGCGAAGATCGCCATGGTCTTGGTCATGTTGCTCATTAGTTGTTCCTCTCGTTCCAATGCTCGATCTCGGTTTGGCGCGCACGGCCCAAGCCAAGGGCCCCCGCGGAAACATCTTTGGTGATAACGGACCCGGCCCCGATAAGCGAGTTCTCGCCCAGCTTGACGGGAGCCACCATCATCACGTCGCTGCCGACGAAGCAGTTGTCGCCGATGGTGGTGGGCCACTTCTTCTTGCCATCGTAGTTGCAGGTGATGCTGCCGGCGCCGATGTTCACGCCTTCACCCATGGTGGTGTCGCCGATGTAGCTGAGGTGCGGCACCTTGCTGCCCTTGCCGATGGTGGATTTCTTGATCTCCACATGCGTGCCGGCCTTCGAGCCCTCGCACATGTGCGTGCCCGGGCGCAGGTAGGCGCGCGGACCGCAGGTTACCTCGGCGTCGAGCACGGTTTCGATGGCAACGGTTTCCTCCACCGTGCAGTTCGGGCCAACCGTGGTGTCGGTAAGGCGGGAATTCGGGCCGATGACGCTGCCCGTGGAAACATGGGTGGTGCCCATCAAAAACGTCATGGGAAGCAGTTCCACGTCGGGCTCGATGGTGACGTCCGGGCCGATATAAGTGGCGTCCGGGTCCATGATGGTAACGCCGTTGTCCATATGCATGCCGTTGATGCGGCGCTGCAGCACCTTGGTGGCCTCGGCCAGCTGGCGGCGGGAGTTCACGCCCAGGCATTCGCTCGCGTCGGCGGCTTTCAAGCCCAGAACGCGCTTGCCCTGGCTGCGGGCAATGCCCAGAACGTCGGTAAGGTAGTACTCGCCCTGCGCGTTGTCGGTGGAAACCTCTTCAAGCGCGGCGAAAAGGGTGTCGATGTCGAAGCAGTAGAAGCCGGAATTGCATTCGGTTACCGCAGCCTGCTCGGGCGTGCAGTCCTTCTGCTCCACGATTTCCTGAACATCGCCCGAAGCATCGCGGATGATGCGACCGTAGCCCGTGGGATCTTCCGCTTCCATGGTAAGCACCACAACGGCAGCTTCGGCCTCTTCGCGCGTGCGGACAAGGTCGGCAATAGTCCCTGGGCGAACCAAGGGGGAATCGCCGGTGAGCACCACCAGCGAACCGGTGCGGCCGGCCAGCGCGTCTTTCGCGGCAAGAACGGCATGGGCCGTGCCCAGCTGCTGTTCCTGCACCACGCAGGTTACGTCCTGAAGAAGGGGCTCTACCACTTCGCGCCCATGGCCGATAACGCCCACTACGGAATCGATGCCGGCGGCGTGCGCGGCATCCACCACCCAACGAACCAGTGGCTTGCCGAATATCTGGTGGGTTACCTTCGGCTTGGATGATTTCATGCGGGTACCTGCACCCGCAGCAAGAATGAGAGCTGATGCTTCCATGGACGCCTTTCTGCTCAATGTGCCTATAGCGTCCTAAGTATAGCAGCCCCGCGAAGCGCTATCACTGCTTCGCCGCAGCAAGGCCGGAGCACAAGGCGTCCAGCAGCACGATGGCGTAATGCTGGGCCGAGCGAGCCTCGCCCGCATCTTCCCAACCCTCGCCGGGAAGGCGCACGGCGATGCGGCCGCCCTTCACCTTGGTTGCCGCAAATGCCTGCGCAATGCGGGCGGCAAGGCTGTCCTCATCCTCGAAGTCGACCACCGGGACGCGCGTTGCGGGCTTTTCGGAGCCCACCAATATCTGCACGAAGCACATGCTGGGATCGGGAGCCACCAACAACGATTCTGCGCTGGTCACCTTCGAAGCAGGGTTGGTGGCAAGCGCCAGGTTCGACATGCGCGCGGCCACCGAGCGGGTGAAGTCCGTCAGGCCGAACAGGCAGATCAGGTTCGATTCAAGCACTTCCGAAGCACGGGCGAAGCCCAAGCGCGGGATGGGACTGAACGAGTCCTTCCCCTTCCAGGAATGCTGCAGGTGCAGAAGGGCACGGAACGTGAAGGCGCCGGCAATGCCGTCGCTGGGAAGGCCCATGTTCAGCTGGAAGCGGCGCAGCGCGTCTTCCGTGTGAGCGCCGAAGAGGCCATCGGCAGCGCCGCACGAAAAGCCCAGGGCGGAAAGCGCTTCCTGCAGCGTGCGCACGTCGGCACCGTGGAAAAAGGGCACGCGCAGGAACAGGTTGCGGTCGCCCAGCTCGAACGAGGCATCGACGAGCCTAGCCCAAACCGTTTCGTCGACCTCTTCGCGCACCTCGATGCCGGCATCGCGGCACAGCGACGCGACGGCAACGGCCGTGGCATCGTCGAAGCAACCGGTAAGCTGGCTTTCGTTCAGGTACCCGGCCTTGGCCAACCTGCGCTGCACGTCTTCGACGGGCGCGCCGGTATCGTTTCTCTTGATGGTATCCATGGCTATCACTACTTTAGTCGGTCTACGAACCAGTCCGCCATGGAAACCAGCAGGTCACGGGCACGCGAAGGCGCTAGCACGCCCTCAAGGCGCGTCTTGGCGTTGGCGGTGAGCTTCTCGGCGTAGGAACGGGCGTAGTCGATGGAGCCCGCCTCGCGCATGATATCGACTGCCTCTTCGAGCACAGCCGGGTCGGTTTCCTTGGAAGAGAGGATCTGAATCAAGCGATCGCGCTTGGGAGTGTTCTGCAGGGCATGCACCACCACAAGCGTGCGCTTGCCCTCGGTGATGTCGCTACGGTAGTCCTTTTCCTTGGCCTCTTTGGTGCCCACCAGGTTCAGCAGGTCGTCTTGGATCTGGAAGGCAAGGCCGGTGTCAAGGCCGTACGAGCGCAGCGCCTCTACCTGCTCGGGCGTGCCGCCGCCCACCATGGCGCCCACGGCCAGCGGGATGGCGCCGGAGTAATGGGCCGTCTTGTGCGTGGCCATTACCAGGTAGTCTTCCGGGGTGATGTCGTAGCGGCCGTCGCGCGCCCAGCCGATGTCCAGGGCCTGGCCTTCCACGGTGCTCTGCGCCATGGAAACCAGTTCGATGGCCACCTTCACCTTCATGGAATCGTCAAGCTGATTGTCGCGCATGACGATGCCGTTGACGATGGAAAGCGCCAGGTCACCGGCGTTGATGGCAAGCCCCTCGCCTTCCGTGAGGTGCATGCAGGGCTCGCCGCGGCGCAGCGTTGCCTCGTCGGCGATGTCGTCGTGGATCAGCGCTGCGGTATGGAAATGCTCGATGGCTGCAGAAGCGGAAAAGGACTTACGGATGTCGCCGCCAACTGCCGCGCACGCCGCCACGCAGATGAGCGGGCGATGGCGCTTGCCGCCGTTGGCGCTGTACTTCACCAGCGGGCCGTACAGGTACTTGTCCATATCGGGATGGGTGCCGCTGGGGATGAACGCGTTGACGATCATGCCCACCTTGGGGGCATAGCGGTTCAGATATGACTCGAACAGCTTGGGCGAGCCTGCTTCCGAAGAGGGCTCCTGCGCTTTGCAGTACGCCTCGAACTCGGCGATGGAATCCGCGATTTCGGGAATCTGCATGTAAGGTTCGATGTCTATCATCAATCAACGCTTTCCGTGATGCTTCGTATTTACCTTCGCCCACAAAGGCGAATGCGGTGCACCCCAAAAGGAGAACTGGTAGGAGCGGTGGGACTCGAACCCACAAGCCCGAAGGCGGCGGATTTTAAGTCCGCTGCGTATGCCAATTTCGCCACGCTCCCGCACAACCCGTTCAGGGCAGCGCTACCATCATAGCAAAAAGCCAAGCGCTATTCGCAGGCTCCAAGGATGATGCCCTGAAGAATATCCGACTCGCTTACCGTGAAGCTTTCGCAGCCCGCCGCGGAAAGAACCTCTTGCAGAATCCCCATGCCGGCCACTATCACGCCGGCGCGTTTCGGCTCCAGGCCAACCACCTGCTTGCGCTCTTCCAAGGGAAGCGCGCGAAGGCGGTCGTGGATGCCCTGCAAGGTGGCAGCAGAAACAACGGTGCCGTGCACTTCGGCCGAATCGTAGACCGCCATGTGCTTGTCAATCGACACAACACTGGTGGCCGTGCCCGCCACCGCGACGATGCGGTCGATGGCGATGCCCTGCTGCTTGGCCTGGGCAAAGAACGGCGCGAACTGCTGGCGCACCCATTGCCGCGCCTGTTCGCACTCCGCAGCAGCCGGCGGGTCCGACGCCAGGAATCGCTCGGTTACGCGGCGGCAGCCGATGTTGAAGGAATGGGCAAGCTTGGGCGGCTGCCCGCCAACGCCCAGCACGATTTCCGTGGAGCCGCCGCCGATATCGGCCACCAGGAGGTTCTGCCCCTCGAAGCCGCACGAGGCGCCACGGAAGGAAAGAGCCGCTTCACGCGAGCCCTCGATGACCGAAAGCTCCACGCCCAAGGCGCGCAGCTTCCCCACCAGCACATCGGCGTTCTTCGCATCGCGTGAGGCGCTGGTGGCCATGGCGATAATCGGGATATCGGGGAACTGCGGGGTGCGATAGATTTCCACCACCTGCAGATACTCGGCGATCTGGGCAACCACGCGCTCGATGGCGTCATCGCGGAGCACGCCCGTCTTGTCCACCCCGATGCCCAAGTCGGTGATGGCGCAGCGCCGCTCCAATTCGATAAGGGTGCCGTTTTCAACCTGCGCCAAAAGCAATCGGCACGTTACCGTGCCGATGTCGAGCGCAGCGATTCGCTTTGCATTAGTTGCCATAGCCGAAGAGCACATCCAAGAATCCGGAATACCAAGTATCGGGAGCCTTTATGCTGCCCGAGGTGATTGCGTAGAGCCGCTGGCCGGAATGAGTGCTGTCATCACTGGAAGTGACGCCTTCCACCGTGACCACGTGCTCGTCGGGGCGCACCCAGCCAAGCTCGGAACGGGCGTAGTCTTCGATGCCCTCGTCGGAGCTCAGGTAATCGACCTGAGCCTGCACCTTGCTGTTGTAGTCCTGCAGCGCATCGTACTCGGCCTCGAGCTGTTGAAGCGAGCGCGTTTCGTTGTACAGGTTCTGGCAAGGCGAATACAGCATAACAACCGCGAAAACAAGCACCGCAACGCACGCCACGCAGCGCGTGCCCCACGTGGAAACGGAACGGCCGAACGAGAACGGCAGACTCACGCCGCGGCGCTTCGCCCCTTCTTCTTCGGCCATGCGCGCGCTCTTGCGATGAGTTGCCCCCATGCGCATGTCATACACCGCCGCACGGCTGCCCTGCGCCTGATCGCGCTGCGCGGCAGCGCGCTCCCTGGCGCCGATGGTGCGGTCGAACTCACGCTCGGCCTTGGCGGAACGGAGCTTCTTGCGGGCGCTGGCGAACAGCCCTTCCTGCTTGCCAGACCCGCGATGCGAACCCTGTTCGGGGGAATGTTCCGCGCTGTGGCGATGGGCGCCCTGGCCTTCGCGGGAACGACGGCCGCGCTCGGAAGCGGCCGGCTCGTCGTAGTCGTAGCCGCCGCGCGAAGTGCGCGCAGAACGTTTTGCCTGGTAAGAGCCTTGTGGCGCCGTCATGCCGGTGCTGCGGACAGCACGATCGCGGCCTACCTGTTGGCTTGAGGCGTAGCTGTTGTAGGAAGACGACTGGCGCTGAGGGCGGTAAGGGGATCGGCCGCCCTGGATGCCAGACAGGCTTCGATGATAGCTGGGAGCTTCGTCTTCGCCGAGCGCAGCAGCGTAGCGGTCGTATGCGCGGCGGGAAGAAGACGACGGGGAAACGGTACGCGGAGACGAGGCCTCACGGGCCTTGACCTCATCGAACGAGAGAATGTTCGCCTGACGCGTCACTGAAAGATGATCCCCTTGAGCATAGTGGTTTGATTAAGTGGTACGAGTAATGCTTCGAGTTCAAACACTATACCACAGCAACCCCCGCTCAACGGTTTGTTGAGGAAAAGAAACAAGGCTGCGAAATGCAACCTTGTTTCGATTGGGGTTCTTTATAAAACCCCAGTTCATATTGAGTTTTGCAACCATGTGCCCCACAGGGCGGAACAGGAGGCGCCAGCGCCTACTCCTCTTCCAGGGCAGCGGCGATCTCGTCGGTGATGTCCATGGTGTGGTAGACGCTCTGCAAGTCCTCGAGCTCTTCCAGACGGTCTACCAAACGCATGACCTTCTTGGCATCGGAAGCGGTTACCTCGGTGGGGGTGGTGGGCTCCATGATGAACTCAGCGCCCTTGGTCTCGATACCCTGTTCCTCCAGGCCCTTCTTCACGGCAATAAGGTCGGAAGGAGCGGTGTAGACGATCCACTCGTCGCCGCCGTCCTCGTAATCGGAGCCGCCGGCTTCGGCAACGGCCATCATGAACTCGTCCTCATCGACGGCGTTTTCCTTGTCGGCAACCTTCTTCTGCTCGGACTTGATTACCTTCTCTACCAGGATCTGGCCCTTCTTCTCGAACTGGAAGGCAACGGAGCCGGAGGTGCCCAGGTTGCCGCCGTGATGGTTGAAGGCAGCGCGGACATCGGCAGCGGTGCGGTTGCGGTTGTCGGTAAGGGCCTCGCAGTAAATGGCAACGCCGCAGGGGCCGTAGCCTTCGTAGATGACGGTTTCGTAGTTGGCGGCGTCCTTGCCGGAACCGAAGGCCTTGTCGATAGCGGTCTTGATCTTGTCCTTCGGCAGGGAGTAGCTCTTCGCCTTGTCGATAGCGGCTGCCAGGGAAGCGTTGTTCTCAGGGTTGGGGTCGCCGCCTTCCTTGGCAGCAACGGTGATGTTGCGGGAAAGCTTGGAGAACAGCGCGGAGCGCTTTGCGTCCTGAGCTGCCTTGCGATGCTTGGTGGTTGCCCATTTTGAATGCCCTGACATATAGTTACCTTTCCGATGGTTGTATTCCGACCCGTTATTCTAACACATGCGGTTTGCGCAGCCGTCGACACCCGCAATACCAGCCCATTCGCCCTTTGACGGCAGGAGGAACGATGGCGCGAATCAAGCTTCAGGACCTAACCGATGCACGCCTGCGCGTGTTCTGCGCCATGACCGATGCAGAGCTTCGCGACCCCAAGCAGTTGGTGGGCCTGCGATTGGCCACCGATGCGCCTATCTCCGACGAAGGGCTGTTCATCGCCGAGAGCAAGAACGTCATCGAGCGCGCGATGGCTGCCGGCCTTGCCCCTTTCGCGCTTCTTACCGAAGAGCGTTGGGCGCAGCCGAGCGCCGGGTTGTTCGCGCGGATAGAGACCGCAGCGCCCGATGCTCCCCTGTTCATCGGATCACGCGAGCAGGTGCGCGAGCTTACCGGCTACGAGCGCACCCGCGGGCCTTTGGCGGCGCTCCATCGGCCGCAGCTGCCCAGCGTGGGCGAACTGCTGGCAGGCGCAACGCGCATCGCCGTGCTGGAGGACATAACCAACTTCACCAACATCGGCGCCATCTTCCGAAGCGCCGCCGCCTTGGGGATGGACGCGATCTTGGTAACGCCCGGCTGCCACGACCCGCTGTACCGCCGCGCAAGCCGCGTTTCCATGGGCACGGTGTTCCAGGTTCCCTGGACGCGCATCGGCAGCGACCGCGATTGGGGCACGGAGGGCGTGCCGCTGCTGCATTCGCTGGGATTCACCGTGGCCGCCCTGGCGCTTGAAAAAGATTCCGTGGCACTGCAAGACCCCTGCATCTCGGGGGCGGAAAAGCTCGCATTGGTGTTGGGCACGGAAGGCGATGGCCTTGCGCACAGCACCATCGCCGCCTGCGACCATACCGTCATGATCCCCATGGCGCACGGGGTGGATTCCCTGAACGTGGCCGCTGCAAGCGCCGTGGCCTTCTGGCACGTTCGCGGGCAATTCCTGTAGGCCCGTTCCGCGCAGGCGAGTTCGGCTTGGCCAAGCGCCCGACCGCTTCCGCAAAGAACGCGCCTTGGACGCGCAGCATTCCCTCGGGCTACTATTGGGCTAACGGCCACAGGTCCCGCACCAAGGCCTGCCCCGGCACAGAAAGGAAGTCCCATGAAGCTCGTCATCGCATCCGACATACACGGAGCTGCCGACTGGTGCCAGAAGCTGGTTGACACCATAGGTGAGGAACGGCCCGACCGCGTAGTGCTTCTGGGCGACCTGCTGTATCACGGCCCACGGAACAACCTGCCGGCAGACTACGAACCGAAGCGCGTCATCGCAATGCTGAACGGCATGGCGGATAAGATCATCGCGGTCCGCGGCAACTGCGATGCGGAAGTGGACCAGATGGTGCTCGACTTCCCCTGCATGGCCAGCCACAACATCCTTGTCGACCCGGATGCAAGCGGCAAAACGCTGTTCTTCACGCATGGGCACATCTACGGCCCAGGCCTGCACAACAGCGTGGACGTGTGGCCCACCTTGGCACCGAATTCCGCCCTGGTATACGGCCACACCCACCAGAAGGTGCTGCAGGAAGCCGAAGGGCATCCGGGCGTTACCGTGTTCAACCCCGGGTCGCTGGGGTTGCCCAAAGACGGATCGCACAGCTTCGGCATTTACGAAAACGGCACCTTCAGGCACATCGAGCTAGATTAAAAAAGAACCCGATAGGAATCGCCCTATCGGGTTCTTGAATTCATGGGGCTCCGCAAAAC
>CAVHGQ010000051.1:0-9800 GCA_963635335.1 Candidatus Melainabacteria bacterium
GCACGATGACGCGGTCGGCCTCGGCGGCTTCCTCCATGAAATGGGTGATCATCACTACGGTCATGCCCTGTGCGTGCAGATCTTTGCATACGCGCATAAGGCCGCGGCGGCCGCGCGGGTCCAGCATGGCGGAAGCTTCGTCGAAGATGAGGATCTTCGGGCGCATAGCAAGCACGCCAGCGATGGCTACGCGCTGTTTCTGGCCGCCGGAAAGGGCAGTGGTCTCCCGTTTCCCATGGCCACCCAGCCCAACCTGGCGAAGCGCCGCTTCTACGCGCTCGCGCAGCTCGGGGTTCTCTATGCCCAGGTTCTCGGGACCGAAGGCCACATCGTTCTCGATAAGACTGGCCACGATCTGGTCGTCGGGGTTTTGGAACACGGCGCCCGCAGTGCTGCGGATGGCGTAGACGTTCTGCGTCTCGGAAGTGCTCATGCCGTTCACGGCAACTTCCCCTTTGTCGGGGATAAGCAGCGCATTGATCAGCTTCGAGAACGTGGACTTGCCTGAGCCGTTGGCTCCCAGAACGCAGACGAACTGGCCTTCGGGAATGGTCAGGCTAAGATCGCTCAGGACGAAGGAATCGCCCGTGTAGGTGAAGGAAACGTCGGAAAACGAGATCACGGCTTAGCGGCCCTTCGTCTGTTCCTTCTTCGGGGTGATGAGGTTGGAAATAGCCTTGTAGATGATGAGCGTGAGCACCGCGTTCAGGCAGCCCTTCAGCAGGTTGAAGGGGATAAGGATCGGGATGATCATTGCCACAACCGCTTCGAACGGAACACCCAGCCACATGGGGGTAACGATGAGGTTGCCCGCGATAGCGCCGATGGTGGCCGCGATAACGCTGAGCACCAGGCCCAAGATAGCGGCAGGGTAGGTGCGCTTCTTCTTGTACACGAGTGCGGCGGGCAGCACGAAGCACGTAACGGTGAGGACGTTCATGAGCGCGCCCGTGAAGTCGGCCATAAGCAAGCCGTGGATGATGGCGGTGACGATGCCGACGGCTACTCCGGCGGCGGGGCCGAATGCGAAGCCGGAGACCATGGCAGGCATGTTGGAGGCATCGAACTTGAGCCAGGTAACGCCGGGGAGCAGGGGGAACTCAACGAACGAGAGGATAACGCCGATGGCACACATAAGCGCCATGGTGACGAGTTGCTTGGTGGACCAAACGTTGGTGTTGGTGGGGGCGGTGGGGGACATGGTTTCTCCTGTCGGTATATGAATCTGTTAATGGTACCACGGCTGCTCTTTCGTTGCTTCCGTCCGCGCCGGTCGGCACCTGCGCACCTCGGCGCCCCCTGCGCTCGTTTCGGCTTCCGAGTGCTCGCGAAGGGGCGGCGCGGAGACCAGCTTGACGCATGGTTCACCTCATCCCGAAACCGTTGATCAAGTACCTGGGGCGCCGCCTTGAAGGCGAGCCCTCGGAAGCCGCGCTCCGGAAGGGCTTCTCGCCGCGCAGGCGCTGCCCGCCGCTACCGAACCGCGAACGCTACAACAACTCCCATTGTTGGACGAAACAGCGAGCGAGCCCCTGACGAGTGCAGATGGGGGAAAGCGGGCGCCAGGCGTGCTCCGCACGTCCAGCCCGCTTGGAGCGCCAGCTGTGCCGCCAGGGGCCCGCGCAGCGTCATCGCGTCTCATATGGCGTGCGCTGTTCGGCAGAACAGCGCAACTGTGTCAGTAGGGACAGACCCCTTTACCACAGTGGAGTGCCCGCGGCTTTTTCGCTGTGAAAATGGGCGCTTTTTCGACCGTTGTGCACTAGATGTGCAATTTTTACTGCACATCTCCGCCGAAAAGAGAAAAGGTCAGATACCAAAAACGGCATCTGACCTGGGTAAACGGATGGCGCCCCCGGAAGGACTCGAACCTCCGACGCACGGTTTAGGAAACCGACGCTCTATCCTCTGAGCTACGGGGGCGGATAGATGCTGCCTTGCGCAGCCAAGCTATCTTAGCACATAACATTGTTCAGCCTCTGGTGCCGTCTCGCTGAGCCATGGCAGCGATTAGCGTATCGAGCTGAAGCGGATTTGCTGACGGGTAGGGCGGGGAAGGCCGCGCAAACAAAAAGCGCCGCCCCAGTGGGACGGCGCTTCAGCTGCATCGACTAGCTGTTGGCGTTTTTGCTGGTGTTGGAGGCGCTGCTATCGCTTGCCTTCGAGGAGCTTCCGTTGGAAACCGTTATCGTGATGGTGTCGCCCTTCTTGGCGCTTGCGCCGGAAGAGGGGCTCTGCTTGATGACGTTGCCCTTGGCTACGCTCGTGCTTTCGCTGTACTGCACGTCGTACTTGAAGCCCGCCTTCTCCAGTGCCGATTCGGCATCGCTTTCGCTCTTGCCAACCACGTTGGGAACCTCTACCGAAGCAGCGCCAGTGGAAACCGTGATGGTGATGGTGGCGCCCTTCTTCGCGGTGCCGGTGTCGCTCTGCTTGATTACGTTGCCCTTGTCGACGGAATCGCTCGAAGCGCTCTCAACGTTTACCGAGAAGCCGGCGCTCTCGAGCTTGGTGGTTGCGTTGGCCTGCGTCATGCCCACAACGTTGGGGATGGAAACCTTCTCGGTGCCCTTGGAAAGGTGGAACACGACGGTGTCTCCCTTGTTTGCCTTGCTGCCTGCGCTGGTATCCTGCGAGGCCACAGCGCCTTCAGCCACATCGTCGGAGTATACGGTGTCGCCCTGCTGGCCGTTCAAGCCTGCTTGGGAAAGCGCCTTCTGGGCGTCGTCGGCCGACTTGCCCTTCAAATCGGGCACGTTGACCTGCTCGGTTCCCTTGGAAACGTTGATCTTGATGGTGGCACCCTTTTCGGCCTGCTCGCCGGCCTTCGGGTCGGTGCTTACCACGTTGCCCGAGGAAACATCGCTGCTGTACACCTCGGTTTCGGTGCCCACCTTGAAGCCTGCCTGCTCGAGCGTGGTGCGCGCCTGCGCGATGGGCTTGCCGGTCACATCGGGCACGGTTACCTTCTCGTTGCCGCTGAGGGCGAACACGGCACCGGCGATGCCGATGATGCACAGGATGGCGATAACGATGCCGATGATGGTGTTGCGCTTCTTTTTCTTCGCCTTTTCCGCTTCGTCGTCGGCGGAATAGGTACGCGGGCCAACTTGCGTGAAGTTGCCGGTACCCTGGCCGGCAACGGGGTTCATCACCTGCGTGCTGTTCTGGATGGGGGCAACGCCGCCCATTACCTGCGTCTTAAGGCCGCTGATGTCCTCGCCCAGGTTGATGGGGCGTCCGGCCAGGAAGTCGTTCAGGACGTGGCGCATCTCTGCGGCGTCCTTGAAGCGGCGCTCCGGGTCTTTCTCGAGCGCCTTCATGATGATGGCCTCGAGCGCCGGGTCGATATTCGGGTTGATAGTCCTGGGCGGGGCGGGAACCTCGTTCACCTGCTTCACGGCAACGCTTACGGCGTCTTGCCCGTCGAAGGGGAGCTTGCCGGTGGTTGCCTCGTAGAGCACCACGCCCAGCGAGTAGATGTCGCTGGCGCCGGTGAGCTCCTTGCCCTGTGCCTGCTCGGGGGAAACATAGTGGGCGGTGCCCAGCACGGTTGCGGTTTGGGAAAGGCCGGCGTCGCCCGCGCGGGCAATGCCGAAGTCCATTACCTTGATGTTGCCATCGGGCTGGATCATGATGTTCTGCGGCTTGATGTCGCGGTGGATAACGCCGCCGGCATGTGCCACCGAAAGCGCCTGGGCAACCTGCGAGCCGATTTCCGCGGCCTTGCGCTGGTTGATGGCGCCGCGCTCCTGGATGGCGGTTTTAAGATCGGTGCCGCGCAGGAACTCCATGACGATGTAGTACGTTTCGTCGTCCAGGCCCCAGTCGTAGATGCTCACGATGTAGGGGCTCTGCAGCTTGGCTGCCGAAGCAGCTTCCTGGCGGAAGCGCTTGGTGAACGTGGGGTCGGCCGCATATTGGGGGAGCATGGTCTTAACGGCAACCGTGCGCCCAAGCACATTGTCTTGCGCACGGTACACCTCGGCCATGCCGCCAAGGCCTACGCGCTCGGTAATCTCGTAGCGGTTATTGAACGTTCTGCCAACCATGCTTCCAGCCACGTTTATACTCCCTTTGGATCCATGCTTAACGGCTATCCACTAAGCATATCGTAACGGTAGGTGAAAACGCCTCTTTTCGGAGCGTGTTCACTATGTTTCAAAAAAATGTTGCCTACAGGTCACCCTGCACCGAAAGCGCCGCTTCCAGCACGCCCTTCGCGCGCCCAGCTGCGCCGCCGGAAAGCTGTTCGCCGGCCTCTTCCAGAACGATGGCCACAACCACGTGGCAATCTTCGGAAGGCCCCATGCCGACGAACCAGCGGTCGTCCTTTTCCTTGCCGGTTTCAGCGGTGCCCGTCTTGCCGGCGATGGTAACGCCATTGACGGCCGCCGCCGTGCCCGTGCCGTTCTTCACGACGCCTTCCAGCACGCTCTTCACGCGCTTGGCAACCGAAGAGCTGCACACATTGGAAAGGGTGGAAGGCGTTGCGCGGTAGCTGTTCTTGCCCTCGGCGTTGCTCACGCTGTCTACCAGGTACGGCTGCATGATGGTGCCATCGTTGGCGATGGCGCACCCTACCAGGGCCATCTGCATGACGGTTGCCTGCGGGCCTGCCGGGGAGCTGTGCTCGCCTACGGGCTCGCCTGCGGCTGCCCACGCCGTTTCCCACTGCGTCATCTCGTTGGGGTCGGGCATGAGCGATTTGGTAAGGGGCAAGTCGAAGGTGATGGACTGGTTGAATCCGAACTTCTCGGACGAATCGACCAGCTTCTGCGGCCCGATCTGGTCGCCGAGCTGGGCGTATACCGTGTTAGCGGAAAGCTCGGTAGCGCGTGCCAGCGTGATGGAGCCATATGAGGCGTTGTTGAAGTTCGTCACCTTGCCGCCGCCGATGTCCAGCGTGGCAGGCGAGTCGTACTTGCTGTCTTCCTTGGCCACGTTGTTTTCCAGCGCGGTTTCCAGGGAAACGATCTTGAACGTGGAACCCGGCGAGTACAGCGCCTGGGTGGCGCGGTTGTACAGGGCGGAAGAATCGCTGCCGGAAGAAAGGATGTTCTCGATGTCGTTGGCGTCGTAGGTGGGCGAAGAGGCCAGGGCCAGCACGGCGCCGGTTTCGGGGTCCATAACCACGCAGGCGCCCTTGTAGCCGCTGAGCGCTTCCTGGGCTGCCTTCTGCACGGTGGAGTTGATGGTGAGCTTCACGTCGTTGCCGGCGGTGGTGGCGCCCGAATAGGAGTTCAGCACATCGATCCAGCTGGCGTAGTTGCTCTCGCCCTTCAGCGTGTCGTTGCAGGAAGATTCGATGCCCGAGGTCCCGTAGGTGTCGGAGGCGTAGCCCACAACCTGCGAAGCCAGGTCGCCGGCGGGGTACTCGCGCTTGTAGGAGCCGTCGGACTGCAGCACGGAATGGGCCAGCAGCACGTTGTCGTAGGTGGTGATGGCGCCGCGCTCGCTCTTCGATTCCTTCGCGATGGTGTGGTTGTTGATGGGCATGGACTTGTACTCGTCTGCCTGCACCACCATGATCAGCGTGAGGTTGGCCACCAACAGGGCGAACAGCGCGCTGAACACGATCATGGTGCCGGTAAGGCGCTTGCCCAGGGAAACGCGGCCCAGCGGCCCATTCATGCTGAAGCCGCCCGTGCCGGAGGACATCTCGGACTCGATGCCGGTGCCCTGGTCGCTGGCGCGCATGAGGAAGCCCAGGATGATGAAGCTGGCCAAAAGCGACGAGCCGCCTTGCGAGACGAAGGGCAGGGTAAGGCCGGTCAGCGGGATAAGGCGGGTGACGCCGCCCACGATGATGAAGGCCTGCAGCACGATGATGGCGGTGAAGCCCACGGCCATGAACGAGCTGACGTCGCTCTTCGCGCGCACGGCGATAAGGATGCCGCGGATGGAGAAGCACAGGTACAGCAGCAGAACGCCCGCTGCGCCCAGAAGGCCGGCTTCCTCGGCGATTGCCGAGAAGATGAAGTCGGATTCCACGATGGGGATCTGCGAGGCCAGGCCGTTGCCTATGCCCACGCCGAACAGCCCGCCGTCAGCTAGCGAGAAGATGGACTGCACCAGCTGGTAGCCGGTGTTGGTGGGGTCGGCGAAGGGGTTGAGCCAGGTATCGACGCGCACCTGCACATGGCTGAACAGGAAGTACGCCGCCACGAAGCCCAGCATGATAAGGCCAAGGCTCAGGAAGATGTAGGAGTGCTTGCCGGTTGCCACGTACAGCATGGTGACGAACACGAAGAACAGCACCAGCGCCGAGCCCAGGTCCTTCTCGAACACGATGACCAAAAGCGCGATTGCCCACATTACCAGCACGGGCACCAGCGCGCGCAGGTCGGGCACGGGGAATGGACCCAGCTTGTGCGAGAAGTCGGAGAGCATCTCGCGGTTCTGCGCAAGGTAGGCCGCCAGGAAGATGACGATGCAGATCTTCGCCAGCTCGCCCGGCTGCAGCGAGAAGCCGCCGATGGAAAGCCAGATGCGGCTGCCGTAGATCTCGTTGCCCACCACAGGCAGCAACGGCGAGAGCAGCAGCAGGATGCCGGCGATCATGATGGTGTACTTGTAGCTGGAAAGCTTGTCCAGGTTGCGCACGAAGGCCAGCACCAGCACCATGAACACCACGCCCAAGAACAGCCAGCCAACCTGCTTCATGGCCAGGTCGGGTGCCAAGCGCGTGATGAAGGCGATGCCGATTCCGGTAAGCGCGAACGAGATGGGCAGGATGGCCGGGTCGGCGCCGGGGGCAAGCTTGCGGATGGCCAGGTGCGCCACAACGAAGGTGGCGAACATCCCCAGCGGAACGGTGAGGTTGTCAAGCGTGACGGAGCCGCCCTGGTTCATGGCCACCATGGCGAACAGGAGTATGACCAGCGGCGCTGCCAGGCAAAGCAGCAGCAGTTCGGTGTTGCGACGTGTCATGCGCTACTCGTTCCCGTTGGATGTTTTGGTGCTCTTGGTGCCCGTTTGAGCGGAAGCGCTGTTAGAGCTGTTCGTCGTAGAGCTGTTGGTTGTCGCGGAGCTGCCCGTTGCGGCGGTGGAGCTGCCGGCAGACTGCGCAGTGGTCTTGGTTGCGGCGTCCTGGCGGGCAACCTCTTCCTCGTAGGAGGCGATGATCTCGTTGGCTTCGTCCATGCTGCCAGCGGAAATGCCGTCGTTCAGGCGCGTGGCGACGCTGGGCTGCAGCTTGCTCACGTCCACATCGGTAACGCGGTCCAAGCTGGAAAGCGGCATGCCCAGCAGCTCTTCGTGCAGGCCGCGGTACACGGCAACCTTGCCGTCTTGGTTGATGAGGTAGGCCGAGTTGTACAC
This sequence comes from Candidatus Melainabacteria bacterium, assembly GCA_963635335.1. Classification (GTDB taxonomy): domain Bacteria; phylum Actinomycetota; class Coriobacteriia; order Coriobacteriales; family Eggerthellaceae; genus Anaerotardibacter. The sequence goes on from CAVHGQ010000051.1 coordinate 7,324, forward strand.
ATATTGGTAGGCGGCGAAGCCCGCTGCCGCGAAGATGGCGATGAGCATGGCCACCAGGAAGGCGTAGAAGGCGCGGCTCTTGCGCTTTTCCTTGCGCTCGCGCACCACGCGGAAGCCCTCCACGTCCATGACGATGGCGGTGGCGTTGTCGTACCCGCCGGCATCGAGCGCCCCGGCAACCAGGCTGTCGGCGCATTCCTGCGCGGTTTCCGAGCTGCCCATGATGCGGGCTATCTCGGGGTCTTCGAGCATGGTGGTTACGCCGTCGGAGCAGAGCAGGATGCGGTCGCCCGTTTCCACGTTCAGCTCGTAGATGTCGGGCTGCATGTGCGGGTCGGAGCCGATGGCGCGCGTGATGACGGATCGGTTGGGGTGTACGCGCGCTTCAGCTTCGGTAAGCTGGCCGGCCTCTATCATGTCGGCCATAAGGCTGTGATCGCGGGTAAGCTGCTGAAGGCGGCCCTGATGCATCAGGTATGCGCGAGAGTCGCCCACCTGGGCAATTACCAGGCGCTCGCCTTCCAAGATGGCGGCGGTGAGCGTGGTGCCCATGCCCTCGCGGCCGATGCCCTGACCCGGAGCCTTGATAACCTCCAGGTTCGCGGCAACTACGGCGCGGGCGAGCGCTTCGCCGTCGGGGCCTTCGGGCGCCAGCTCGGCCAAGGTCTTGATGGCGATCTCGGATGCCACCTCGCCGGCCTCGTGGCCGCCCATTCCGTCGGCAACGGCGAACAGCGGCGGGGTTACCACCAGGCTGTCCTCGTTGTGCTCGCGCACATGGCCTACTTCCGTGCGGCTTCCGAAGAACGATTTCGCGCCTGGTTGGCTTGCCGCCTTGCGCTCGGCGCGTGCATTGCGTTGTTTTGGCATGTTGCTGCTCATCTTCTTCACTACTGGGCGTACCTCACTCGCATGGTGACGTCGCCGACGGTAACCTTGTCGCCGTTGCGCAAGGTGGTGGGCTCGGAGATATAGCGCCCGTTCACGGCCGTGCCGTTGGTGGACCCCAGGTCTTCAACGAAGAGGTTCTGGCCCATCAGCACGAAGCGCGCATGGCGGGAGGAGACGTATTCCGCCCCGATGACGATGTCGCTGCCCGGGCTGCGGCCCACGATAACCGGGCCGTTCACGGCGATGTTCACGCCGCGCAGCTCCTTAGGCCCCTTCTCGATGGCGACCGTCCAGGTCTGGCCCTTCTTGCGCTGGCCGCGCACCATGCCGATCCCCGTTTTCATGATGGCGAAGAGGAACAGGTACAGCAGCGCCACGAAAAGGAGGCGGCATATGAGGAGGATAACGTCGATCACGGAAAACCCTATCGTTTGCCCTGGTTGGATAAATGCTGGTAGAAAGTGGAAACGGGCTGCACCGCGGTTAACGGCACAGCCCGTTCAAAGCGTTGTTCCTATTGGAAGGTGAACAGGAAGGTGGTGGTGCCCATGGTTACGCGGTCGCCTTCCTGCAGCATGGTGGAGGCTATGTGCCTGCCGTTCACCAGCGTGCCGTTGGTGGAGCCCAGGTCGGCCACGCTCCAGGCGCCCGCGCCTTCGCTACGGATCTCGGCGTGGGTGCGGCTCACATTCAAGTCCTCGATGGCGATGTCGCTGGAAAGCGCGCGGCCAAGGAGCACGCGATCGCTGGTAAGCGGGAACGAGCGGTTGGTGGTGAGGTCGATCAGACGCGGCTGCGAAGCTGCCCCGCGGTTTGCGGCGGGCACGGCTGCGGGGGCGTTCAAGTCCTCGAAGCGCATGGTCTGCGGCATGGCGGCTGCTTGAGCAGGGGCAGGTGCCGGTGCAGGTGCCGGAGCGGGAGCCGGGGCGGCAGCGCCTGCTGCTGCGGCAGCGTCGTCGGCCATGACGTCGATGCCCGAGCTGGCGTAGTTGCCGCGCGGTGCGGGCTGGGCCGGTGCGTACGGCTCGGGTGCGTAGCCCTGGTTCATCTGCTGGGGCAGGGGGGCGGCGCCGTTCTGGGCGGAAAGGCCGTAGCGCTGCATTTCCTCGGCGCGCAGCTGGGAGACGATGGGGGCGGAAACCATTTCCGCGATAACGTCGAACTTGCCGTGCTTCAGCTCATCGTCGATGATGAAGCGCACCAAAGGAGCTCCGTCCATGGCCAAGCCGAGCTCCTGGGCCTTGCCGCGCAGGTACGTCTCGGTTTCGCCGGCCAGGGTGGGGTAGTAGCCGAAAAGGCGCTCGTCGTCGTCGGGGTTCACCAGCACGGTGTACAGCGTGGGGGCGAATTCCTTGCCGGCGCCCACCATCTTTTCGCGGCGCATCTGCTTTTCGGCCTTTTTGGCAATCTGAACGGGGCTGATGGGGGCATCGAAGAACTTGTCGCCCATCTTATCGAAGCCATCTTCCATATGGCTTTCGAACTTAGAGAATAACCCCATGAGTGATCTCCTTACGGTGCAAGAGTTGTATGGTCGGGTGCAGCTTCCTGCTGCAAGGTATTCCGACCATCAATCATGCCATAAC
>CAVHGQ010000052.1:0-6381 GCA_963635335.1 Candidatus Melainabacteria bacterium
ACGTCGCGGATGGACTGCTTGCCGGCCAGGAGCATAACCAAACGGTCAAGACCGATGGCAATGCCGCCATGAGGCGGAGCGCCAAGCTCGAGCGCATGGATAAGGTGGCCGAACTTCACTTCCATATCCTCGTCGTCGACGCCGCAACGGGCAAGAACGCGCTTCTGCAGCTCGGCGTTGTGGATACGGATGGAACCGCCGCCAGCCTCGAAGCCGTCCATGACGATGTCGTAGCTGTAGCTGCCGCAAGCCAGCGGATCGGACTCGATCTTGTCCCAGTCGGCCTCGGGGATCATCGTGAACGGATGATGCTCGGCAGCGTACTTGCCGGTTTCCTCGTCGAGCTTGAACATCGGGAAGTCGACGACCCAAAGCAGCTTATGGCCCTCACGTGGGATGTTCAGCGCTTCGGCCATATGCAGGCGAAGTGCGGAAAGCACTGCGTTGGCAACGTCGAAGGTGTCGGCAGCGAACAGAACCAGGTCGCCGGCCTCTACGCCCATGGCTTCCTTGATCTTTGCATGAACCTCGTCGCCCAGGAACTTGATGATGGGGCTCTTTTCCTTGCCGTCGGTGGTGTAGGCGATCCAAGCCATGCCCTTCGCGCCGTTCTCGGCAGCGATGTTGCCCAGCTTCTCGATCTCGCCACGGCTCCAGTCGCCTGCGCCCTTGCAGTTGATGGCCTTAACGATGTTGCCGGCCTCTACCGCCTTGCTGAACACGCCAAAGCCGCAGCCGCGCACAACCTCGGTAAGCTCGACGAGCTCCATGCCGAAGCGGATGTCGGGGCGGTCGCAGCCGAAGCGATCCATAGCCTCTTTCCAGGGCATGCGCTGCAGCGGGAACTCGTGCTCAACGCCGGCAGCTTCCAGCACTTCCTGGAACACGCCTTCCATCATGTCGATGACGTCGTTTTCCTTCACGAACGACATCTCGATGTCGACCTGGGTGAACTCGGGCTGACGGTCGGCGCGCAGGTCCTCGTCGCGGAAGCAGCGGGCGATCTGGTAATAGCGCTCGATACCGCCCACCATCAGCATCTGCTTGAACTGCTGCGGGCTCTGGGGCAGCGCGTAGAACTTGCCCGGGTTCGGACGGGAAGGCACGATGTAGTCGCGAGCGCCTTCAGGGGTGGAGTTCGCCAGGATGGGGGTTTCCACTTCCAGGAAGCCGCGCTTGTTCAGGGCAGAGCGCATGGCCTGGGCAACCACATGGCGAAGCTTCAGGTTTGCGTACATCTCGGGACGGCGAAGGTCCAGGTAGCGCCACTTCATGCGCGTGGTCTCGTCGGTCTCGATGCCGTCTTCGATGGAGAACGGCGGGGTAACGGAGGTGTTCAGCACCTTAACGGAGCTTGCCAGCACCTCGATCTCGCCGGTGGCCATGTTGGGGTTCACGGCATCTTCCATGCGGGCACGGACCTTGCCGGAAACCTCCAGCGCGTACTCGCGGCCAAGATGCTCGGCCACGTGGAACTCTTCAGCGGAAACGCAATCGGGGTCTACCACAACCTGGGTATAGCCATCGCGGTCGCGCAGGTCGACGAAGATCAAACCGCCATGATCGCGGTTGTGCCATACCCAACCCGTCAGGGTAACCTCGGCATCGACGTCGCTGCGGCGCAGCTGCCCACAGGTGTGGGAGTGCATGCAGTACTCGTTCAAGTAATCGGTCATGGTAGTGCTTGCTCCTCTTTTTCTATCCATAGCGGCCAGCCCGAAGGCAAGCCGAACTTTCATTTCGTATCACCAGCGCCCCTGCGGGCGCGAAGGCTCAATGCCTAGCGAAGCGCATCGGCAACCTGGCCAAGCGCAACTTCCTGCTCCTCGTGGGTTTCCATGTTGCGCACCTTGGCAACGCCGGCGGCCACCTCGTCGGGGCCCAGAACCACCACGCGGCGCGCGCCCAGCTTGTCGGCCAGCTTGAACTGGCTCTTCAGGCTGCGCTTCTGATGGTCCACCTCAACGTAGAGCCCTTCAGCGCGAAGCTGCTGGGCCAGATTGAACGCAACGGTGCGCGTGGAATCGTCGACGCTTGCGATGAACGCGGCCGGCACCGCAGCTTGCGCGGTTTTCTTGCCCAGCGCCTCGAGCGCAAGAACGCAACGCTCGTAACCAAGGGCGAAGCCAAGGCCGGGAGTATCGCGCCCGCCAACTTCCTTGCACAGCTTGTCGTAACGGCCACCGCCGCCGATGGCGTTCTGGCTGCCCATGCCGGTGTCCACCTGGATCTCGAACACGGTGCGCGTGTAGTAGTCGAGCCCGCGGACCAAACGCCAATCCTCTACGTAGGAAATGCCGGCGGCATCCAGGTAGCCTTTCACGGCTTCGTAGTGGGCGCGGCAGTCGTCGCACAGATGGTCGGTGATCTTGGGCGCTGCTTCCATAACCGCGCCGCACGCCTCGTTCTTGCAGTCGAAGGCACGAAGCGGGTTAAGGTCGGCACGATGGTTGCACTCTTCGCAGAGCTCTTCAGAGTGCTCGTGAATGAACTCGCGCACCAAGTCGCGGTACGCCGGGCGACACTTCTCGCAGCCCATGGAGTTCAGCAGCAAACGCGTTTCCGAGGTGGGAATGCCGATGGCCTCGTAGAAGCGCATGAGCATGATGATGGCCTCGGCATCCACCGTAGGCTCGTCGGCGCCCAAGCATTCCACGCCCACCTGGCGGAACTGGCGAAGGCGGCCCTTCTGCGGGCGCTCGGCGCGGAACATGGGACCTGCGTACATGAGCTTGGCAGGAGCGCCGCCCTGGGGAACCAGGTCGTGCTGCACAACCGCGCGAACGGTGCCGGCAGTGCCTTCGGGGCGAAGGGAAAGACGGCTCTTCGCCTTCAGCGATTCGCCGGCGAGCAGCTTCTCCAAGTTGCCGCCGGAAACAACGGTGAACATCTCTTTGGAAACCACGTCGGTGGATTGGCCTATGCCGCGCACGAACAGGTCGGTCTGCTCGAAAAGCGGGGTCTCGATGGGCTGATAGCCGCAACGACCGAAGATCTCGAACGCGTTTTGGCGGAAATGATCCCAAAACCGCACGTCATCGGGAAGCAGGTCGAACGTTCCCTCGGGTGCCTTCGTTGCCATATGCTCTGCTTTGCTCTCTTTCGCGTATTTGCCAATGGTTTAACTTGCCTAGTATACCCCCGTCATCCGCCAAATGGGACTTGCTTCCCCATTCAACGAGCAACAACACAAGCGAACCGGCAAGAAAAAAGGCGAAGCCCCCGAAAGGGCCTCGCCCGAAGTTAACGGCATTAGAGGTTCTTTACCACCAGGTCGCCCATCTCCACGGTGCCAACCACCTTGTCGGCGGGAGTGGAAGCGTCCTTCAGGTCGCCCGTGCGCCACCCGGCATCGAGCACAGCGGTGATGGCGTTCTGGATGTCATCTGCCGCCTGACCCATGTCGAAGCTGTAGCGCAGCATCATGCCAACCGACATGATCTGGGCCAGCGGGTTCGCAATGCCCTGGCCGGCGATGTCGGGGGCGCTGCCGTGGCTGGGCTCGTAGAGCGCCACGCCGTCGCCCAGCGATGCGGAGGCCAGCATGCCCAGCGAACCGGTGATCTGGGCGGCCTCGTCGGAGAGGATGTCGCCGAACATGTTCTCGGTAACCACCACGTCGAAGTCGGCGGGACGGTTGATAAGCTGCATGGCCGTGTTGTCTACCAGAAGGTCCTCGAGCTCGACTTCAGGATACTCTTCGTCGTGCACGCGATGCACGATCTCGCGCCACATGCGGGAGGTCTCCAGCACGTTGCGCTTGTCCACGCTGGTAACCTTGCCGCGGCGCTTGCGGGCAGCCTCGAACGCCTGGCGGGCGATGCGCTCCACCTCGTACTCGCGGTACTCCAGCATGTCGTAGGCGCGCTGGCCCTTGCCGCCGTTGGCGCCGGCACCCTCCTCGTCGTAGAAGCGCTCGCGCTTGCCGAAGTACAGGCCACCGGTAAGCTCACGCACGATAACCAGGTCTACCCCTTCGATGACCTCGGGCTTCAGCGTGGAAGCGCCGGCCAGTGCCGGGAAGATCTGAACCGGGCGCAGGTTGGTGTACAGGCCCAGCGCCTTGCGGATGCCCAACAGGCCCTGTTCGGGGCGCGGCGCGTTGGGGTCGGTGCTGTCCCACTTCGGGCCGCCGACGGCGGCAAGCAGAACGGCATCGGAAGCGTTGGCAACGTCGAGGGTTGCCTGGGGCAGCGCTTCGCCGGTAGCATCAATGGCGCAACCCCCGATAAGGGCATCTTCGCAGGTGAACTCGACATCGTACTTCTTGCCCACGGCGTTCAGGACCTTAACGCCCTCGGCCATGATCTCAGGCCCGATGCCATCGCCGGGCAGCGTGCAGATCTTATAGCTCTTCATCATAGTGAAATCCTCTTTCAGACAAAAATCGTTCGCAAACGACTATACCGCAGCATAGAAAAACCCGCCAAGGAAAGAAGGCTCCGGTGCGGCCCGGGCTTGCGCAATGGCTGCCCTGGCTACGCCGGCGCTCCCCTTCCCTTGACGGGCGGAAGTTACCGAATAGGCTTTGCCGTTACTCGATGCCCAACACGTGACGCGTGCGGTTGATGAGGCCGCCCTGCTCGATGATGTCGGCGATGAACGGCGGGAAAGCCTGGGCGGTGAAGGTTTCGCCCGTGGTTACATCGGTGATGGTGCCGGTTTCGGTATCGACGCTTACCGTGTCGCCGTCCTTGATGGCGTCTACCGCTTCGGGGCATTCCAAGATGGCAAGGCCCGTGTTGATGGAATTGCGGTAGAAGATGCGCGCGAAGCTCTTGGCGATTACGGCATCCACGCCCGCCGCCTTGATGGCGATAGGCGCATGCTCGCGCGAAGAGCCGCAGCCGAAGTTCTCTTCGGCGACGATGATGTCGCCCTGCTTCACCTTGTTCACGAAGTTCACGTCAAGGTCTTCCAGGCAGTGCTTGGCAAGCTCGGAAGGCTCGGAGGTGGTGAGGTAGCGGGCCGGGATGATGACGTCGGTGTCGATGTCGCGGCCGTAGCGATGTACAGTTCCCTGGTATTGCATTCGCTTCTCCTAATTAATCAAGATCTTCGGGCAAGCCGATGTGGCCCAAAACGGCGCTGGCAGCGGCAACGGAAGGCGAGGAAAGGTACACCTCGCTGGTGGGGTCGCCCATGCGGCCGACGAAGTTGCGGTTGGTGGTGGCGATGGAACGCTCACCTGCAGCGAGGATGCCCATGTAGCCGCCCAGGCACGGGCCGCAGGTAGACGTGGAAACGGCGCAGTTGGCGTCGAGGAATATGTCCATCAGGCCCTCGTGGATGCACTGGCGGTACACCTGCTGGGTTGCCGGGATGATGATGCAGCGCACGTCCTTATGAACCTTGTGGCCCTTCAGCACGGCGGCAGCCTGACGCATGTCCTCGATGCGGCCGTTGGTGCAGGAGCCGATAACGGACTGCTGGATAACGATGTCGCGAGCCTCGGATGCGGGGCGGGTGTTGGAGGGCAGGTGCGGGAAGGCAACCGTGGGAACGATGTCCTGCGCGTCGATGTTGTACACCTTGGCGTAGACGGCATCAGGGTCGGAATGGTACTCGGTGTAGGGGCGCTCGGTGCGGCCGTTCATGTACTCGCGCGTCACGTCGTCGACGGGGATAAGGCCGGCCTTGCCGCCCGCCTCGATGGCCATGTTGGAAATGGAAAGGCGCTCGTCCATGCACAGGCTTTCGATGGCGCTGCCGCGGAACTCCATGGCCTGGTACAGGGCGCCGTCCACGCCGATCATGCCGATGATGTGCAGGATGATGTCCTTGCCGGTAACGCCGGGGCGAAGCTCGCCTTCGATATTGAACAGCAGGCTTTCGGGAACCTTGAACCATGCCTTGCCGGTGGCGTAGCCAACGGCGGCATCGGTGGAGCCCACGCCGGTAGAGAACGCGCCCAGCGCACCGTAGGTGCAGGTATGGCTGTCGGCGCCGATGATAAGGTCGCCAGCGCCCACTACGCCCTGCTCGGGAAGAAGCGCATGCTCAACGCCCATGCAGCCAACCTCGTAGTAATGCGTGATGCCCTGCTCGCGAGCGAAATCGCGCGTCATCTTGGCCTGCTCGGCGCTCTTGATGTCCTTGTTGGGAACGTAGTGGTCGGGAACCAGGGCGATCTTCGTGGGGTCGAACACCTTTTCAACCCCGATCTTCTTGAACTCCTTGATGGCCACCGGTGCGGTAACGTCATTGGAAAGCACCAGGTCGAGGTTGCACTCGATCAGCTGGCCGGGAACCACTTCCTCGAGCCCCGCGTGGGCCGCGAGGATCTTCTCAGCCATGGTCATGGGACGTGGCATGTTCTCTCCTTCACTGCTTGCTTTGTGCGATGCCCTTCAGTATAGCATCGAGCGCAAGAGCGGCCAT
>CAVHGQ010000052.1:6577-9755 GCA_963635335.1 Candidatus Melainabacteria bacterium
GCTTCGCGCTCTTCCGAAGATCCATGATCCTGCGCACGTGGCGCACCACGTTCGAGATGTCGAACCCGACCGCGCACACGAACACCAGCAGCGCGATGATGCCGATAGCCGCATCGCCGCCGGGCGTGAAGATGATGGCGAGCATGGCGAACGGAACCAGGAAGATAAGCGACAGAAAGCTCAGGCGCTTCCAGATGCCCTGGCCGATGGAGATGAGCGTGTACAGGTACAAGCCCGTTGCCGGCGCGCTGAGCAGGAGCGAAAGCGCCAGGATAACCACCTTCGCCGCAATAAGCCCCAGGTCGAGCTTGAGGTCGGCCTTCGCCTCTTCAAGCAGCTCTTCGGCAGTGGGCGGCTCGGGGAAAAACGAGTTGTACACCGCTTGGGCGAACGACGAAGCGCCGAAGGGCGATGCCGTGCCCGAACGCGGCGAGCCCGCAGACGTGCCGTTGCCGGCGCCGCGCTGCCCGGACGCGCTGAATGGGTCGGTCCAGGCGAACGGGTTCGAGCCGAAGGGGCTTCCCGCAAACGGGTTGCCGCCGGTGGAGGTATAGGTGGTCTTGTTGCCGTTTTCGTCCCAGCTGGTCCACACGAACGTCTCGGACGCGAACGGCCAGCCCTCGAAGGGATTGCCCTGCTGGGTTTGGCCAGCGCCGGAATGCGTTGCCGTGTACGGGTTGTACGAGAACGGAGCGCCGTAGGGCGTGCCCTGCGTGCTGTATTCCGGGTCCCACGAGCGGTTCAGCAGCACATCGCGCGCCTCGTTGATGAGCTTCGTCTTCTCTTCCGCCTGGGCGCGCGCTTCGGCGTCTTGGCCGAACTTGTCGGGATGGTTCTCGATGACCAGCTTGCGGTGGGCCTTCTTCACCTCGTCGTCGGTGGCGCCCTCGGAAAGCCCCAGCGTTTTCAGGGCCTCGGATTTCTTCATGGCTAGAACAGGATCTCTTCGAGCGAGCGCTTGGGCACGTAATGCACCTTATTCTCATCGCGGTAGTACTTAACGTCGCCGTCTTTCATGTCCACAATGCGGATGTCCTCGATAGGACGGCCTAGGGCCAGAACAAGAACGGGCTCCAGGTTTTCCGGCATGCCCAGAACCTGCTTCAGTTGCGCCTTCTTGAACGACATGATCATGCAGCCGCCGAAGCCTTCCTCGGTTGCGGCGAGCATGATGGTCTGTGCGCAGATGCCCACGTCGATCTGGCAGGCCTGGGGGCTGCACAGGTCGGTGTCCACCGCCATGACGATGTAGCCGGTGGGGCGCTCGCCGGGCTGCGGCCCGTCCCAATCGGCAAGATAGCCAGCCCATGCAAGCGTGTCGAACACCTGAGCGTTCAGATCGCGGTCGGAAACCACGCGGTACTTCAGAGGCTGCAGGTTCTTGGTGCTGGCGGTGTAGCGCGTGTTGTCCACCCATTGCTCCATGAGCTTGGGGGTTACCGGGAAGTTCTCGCGGAAGCGGCGGTTGCTTCGCGTGGTGTGGGCAAGATGCTGGATGAAGCTGGGCATGTGCGGTCCTTTCGGGATGCGGTGCGCAGGTTAGTTGCTTGTTGTTAGACAGGATAGGAAAGCGCGCCGCGCAAAGCTAGCGCGATTGGGCAGCCGTTTCCGTTTCGGAACCCGTTGTGGATTCCCCGTCCTTGGAGGGCTGCTGGTCGGACTCGAGGGCTGCGGTCGATGCAGTGGCTGACAAAACGGTGGCAGGCGCGGCGTCCTCGGCAGGAGCCGAAGCAGAGGTGACGTCAGCCGCAGATGCCGTACTCGAAGCCGTAGCCGCATCGGGCTCAGTATCATCCGAAGCCGCAGCCGGCTCAGCGGCGGGAACCTCGTTCGGGTTGTCCACCAACCTGTTCATGGCGGCCTTCGCACGACGGGCGTCTTCGAGCTCCTTCTTGTTCTTCAGGGCGCTGATGCCCAGCTCCTCCCTGCGGCGCTCGCGGTTGAAATTGGTGTCGGGCACCTTTTCCTTCTTTTCCTTCTTCGGGCGGAAGGTCTTGGTGGTTTGGATGAGGATGGCACCGATAAGGAACGGCATCCAGAACACGATGCCGCGATACACCAGGCCGATGGCCATGCCAGCGGTGGCGGAAGCGCCGAACGCCGTGAATGCGACCGTGACCGCGGCTTCCACAACGCCCACGCCCTGCGGCGTGAACGACACCATGGCGAACAGCGTGGCAACCACGTAGCCGCACACCAGCGACTGGGGCACGGAAACGCCGAACGCGTAGCCCACCAGGCAGAACGCCGAAAGCTCGCAGCAGCTGGCGATAAGCGAGCAGCCCCAGGCCTTCATCACCGTTTTGGGGTTTTTCGCCAGGAGCTTTGCCGCCTTGCTGAAGGAGTGCACCGTTTTTTCCACCCACGGGTCCAGCGGGTTCTTGTGAAAGCGAACCAGCACTTTATTCACAAAGCGCGAGATGGGGTTCAGGATACGGATGACCAGCTCGGGGTTCTTGTTGCCCAGAACCATGATGCTGATCATAGCGCCAACCAGCAGGATGACGATGAAGCCGAACACCAGCCAGATGGGTGAGATGCCCACCGTAATGGCCAGGATGGCGAAGCCGATGACCATGATGGTGGCGAACGCGGAATCTACCGTGATCTGCATAAGCAGCGCGGCTGACGTGGCCTTACCTGCGGAAATGCCACGGCGGCGCGCATCGTCCACCACCAACGTGGTGCCGGCAAGGTTCAACGACGGGATAACCGTGTTCAGGAAGAACGTGCCGAATACCAAGGGCAGGGTGTTCTTCGGGCGCATGGTCTCCCCCACCGCTTTGAAGGAAAACGTGTAGGCGAAGCTCTGGGAAACGTACTTGCACAGCTGCGTGAGCACGGCGATGACCAGCGGGATAACCGCGCCCTGTGCCATGGTTTCGGCAAGCTCGTTGATCTGGTCGCCGCGAAGGAACACGAACGCCAGAACGATGATGATGACCAAGCCGGCCATGAGATTTCGGATATTGAGCTTCACCGGCAGCAGTACCTGTTTCTCGAGTTTGAAAAGACGCATTCGAGTATATCAAAGCGCCAAACGCGGGCACCAACGACGCGCCGAAAACCCAACGTGTATAGCGGAATGTCGGGTTAATGCGGCAGAAAACGCGCACTCCCCAGCCACTCGCGAAAACAAAATGGCCCCGACCCCGCCAAATGCGGGAATCGGAGCCAA
>CAVHGQ010000053.1:0-9728 GCA_963635335.1 Candidatus Melainabacteria bacterium
GGGCAGCATTCTCGCTGTAGGCATAGTCGTCCATCTCCTTCCTCTTCTCTGCCGCCGTCAGCCTGCTCGCAGCTCCCGTTGCCAGGTCGAACGGGTCTTCAAGATCTCCTGCGAGGTCGATGGCGTTCTTGGCACAGGCGCACCCTGCCATTCACTGACCTTGCCGGCTATCTTGCTGCGCTTGATCAGCGTGATGCCCTCGCTGCCCGGGTCAGCCCCTTCGAGCCAAGCGCAGATACCGCAACCGGAATGCTCGTTGCGGTATGTTCCCGAGCGCTGAAAGATCTATGCGCCCAGGGCGCGTATCGGCACAACGTACACGCCGTCTTTCCGCCGGTACGCCGCCTCCCCCATGCCGGTAACCACCGCAAGGAACGACGGCTCTGCGACCTTGGCCTTTTCGTTTCCGCACACCTTCTTGCGGACGCGAAGCAAGCTCGTGGCACCCTCGTCGACCTTCTCCATGCTCACCTTGATCTCGATTGCGCCCCAGCTGCCATCGGCCCGCTCGATAATGGCATCCGCCTCAAGCCCCGAGTCGTCGTGGTAGTACCGCACGGGGGTCGCCACCCCGTAGTCCAATGCCCTGGCGTACACATCGAGGTCGCGCATGACCATGTTCTCGAACACAAGGCCGAACGTCTGCCAATCCTGCAGCAGCGCCGAGGGGGAAAGCCCCAGCAGCGCAGCGGGCAGCGAGGGGTCGGCGAAGTACCGCTTTGGCTTCACGCGCATGCGCTTCGGAGAGCGCGACGCAGGCACCCACCCAGGCACCTCGTCGATGAGGTATATGCGCTTGAGGATGTCCAGATGCTCCGAGATCGCCTTGCGCTCGCCTTCCGAGACGTCGCACCCCCGCTCGTGCCCATACACATCGCACGCAAGCGTATCGTTCTTCACCGATTGCCCCAGATTGCGCGCGATGGACAGGGCGAGCCTTTGCGCCGTTGCGGGGCTCCCGCCCAAACGCGGAACGCTCTGTTCGAATATCGATTCCAGGTAATCGCGCACGACGATTTGGGCATCGGACGCCGCCGAGAGGCGCTCCGCAGGCCATCCGCCGCGAACCGCCACATTCGCCAGCCCCTCGATGCCGTTCGGGCACTGGCAGGGCGCGAACTCCCCGTTGAAAAGCCCGGCAAGGCTCACCTTCGCGGCCGACTCCCCCGTTTCGGAAAGCGTCATGGGATGCATGCGCACGCGGCCGATGCGACCCGCGCCGCTATGCGCGGTTTCTTCTTTGTTCGGCGTCGACGAGCCCGTCAGGATCCACGCCCCTTTCTCGCCGCCCAGCTCGTCGACGGCGTGGCGGACCGCATCCCAGATCGCGGGCACGCGTTGCCACTCGTCGATCACGTGGGGCTTTTCCCCGGCAAGAGGGTAAGCCGGGTCCGATGCCGATATCTGAAGGTTCGCGCCGCGGTCGACGTAGGTCACCGAGGCGCCGTGTTCCAAGGAAGACCACGTTTTCCCGCACCACTTCGTGCCCGATACCTCGACCGCGCCGAAAAGCGCCAGGTACTTCGATATCTGGGCATCGACGATGCGGGGCTCATACGCAGCGGGCTTTTCGGAATATCCTCGCTCCAACACCAGCCACCAACCTTCCGTGCTTAAGTGGTCTCATCTCGAATGATACCAAAATCCGAATATTTTCATTCCTGAAATCCGAATAGTTAGATTCTCAGAATCCGAGTTTAGGGTTCTTGGATTCCGAACGCTTTTTGTCAGCAGGGACAGACCCCTCCAGCACAGTGGAGTGCCCACACCCACCCAGCTTTTCCGGCACCGCACCTGCAACGGCTGGGTAGCGACGTGGGTTGGGGCACTGCCGCGCGGGGTTCTCTGAATACCGTTCCTGTTGGATTCGCGAAGCGAATCTTCTTCCAACGCATGAAGCAGTGCAGCGCATGCAGATGAGGCCCGCCTAAGCGGGCCTCATCAAACAGCGGAACGGGAATCCCCGAGGGGCAGTGCCCCGGCCCGCGGCGCGGACGGCTAGGCGTTTATCTCGCGGAGGAACTCGTCGCCGCATGGCCGCTATCGCGTGCTAAAGGGGTCTGTCCCTACTGACACGCGAGCACTCGGAAGCCGAAATGAGCGCAGGGGGGGGCGCCGCCCGGCGCGGACGAGCAGTGGAAAGCCCCTAGCTCCAGCGCTCGAAGGGCGGATACTCCCAGCCGAAGCGGTCGAAGATCTTGCCGATGATCTGGTCTTCCATGTCGTCGATGGTCTTGGGGTGATGGTAGTACGTCATCATCGGCGGCATGAGCGTGACGTTCGGCATGGCCGCCAGCTGCCCCATGTTGCGCAGATGGATGGCGTTCATGGGCGTTTCGCGCGCCACCAGCACCAGCGGACGCTGCTCCTTCAGCGTCACATCGGCCGCACGGAGCAGCAGGTTGTCGCTGTAGCCCGAGGCGATGCCCGCAACCGTTTTCATGCTGCAGGGCACCACCACCATACCGACGGTCTTGAACGTTCCGCTGGCAATGGACTCCCCCAACGATGCGTTATCGTGCACGCAGCTAGCCAAGCGCAGCGTTTCCTCGAACAGCTGCGGCTCCTCATAGCTTGCGGTAAGCCTGCCGCTTTCGGTTACCACCACATGCACCTCGCACGAGGTGAATTCCCTTACCTGCGAAATGAAACGGCAGGCCAAGTGCGTGCCGCTTGCTCCGCTTATGCCGACAACAAGGCGCTCCATGCGCTTAAGCCTCAAAGTCGGGAAGCCAATGCTTCGGGTCCACGTCCATGATCTTGCAGCGATGGAAACGGTCCTTTAGATCGTAGGGAACCGTGCAATCGTAGATGGTTTTGCAGGCGATGCCATGATCGCGGATGCTGTTAGAATAGTCGGGGTCGTTCGACGGGTCCAGCGGATGGCAGCGCACCCCGGGGATGGTGATTATGTCCTGGTCGCCCTGCAGGCGGGTGTTCATGGCCCACATCACGTCGCTGATGTCGAACGGGTCTACATCTTCATCCACCAGGAACACGTTCTTCAGCTCGCTGAACGCCGAGAAAGCAAGCAGGGCCATCTGGCGCTGGCGACCCTCATCGGAAGGCATGCTCTTCTTCACCTGCATAACAGCCATGTACTTGCCGCCACCCGGGGAAGCGCAGTACACGTTCAGCAGGCGCCCGGGCATGGCCTTTTCCACCATCTGGATGATGCTGGCCTCGGTGGGGATGCCCGCCATGCTCACATGCTCTTCCGAAGGGCCGATACAGGTTTGCATGATGGGGTTCTTGCGCGTGGTGACCGCCTTCACCTTGATGATGGGGAGCGAAGGATTGGCGGGGCCGGTGTAGCCGGGGAACTCGGGCATGGCCTTGCCGGTGCCGGTGTTCATGTCTTCCGCAACGCGCTTACCGGGCAAGATCTCGCCTTCGATAACGTATTCGGCGTTGGCGATGCAGCGCTCGTTCACGGTAAGGCACTTGGCCATCTTCACGCCCTGGCCGCGCAGCGCGCCGGCAACGTTCAGCTCGTCGTAGCCCATGGGGGTCGTAGGCGGCTCGAAACAGGTAGCAAGCTCGATGGCCGGGTCTACGCCGATGCTGATGGAGATGGGCAGCGGCTGACCCAGGGCTTCCGCCTTCTCATAGAACGCGCCGATGTGACGGGCGCCGGGCACCATGTAGATGGAGATCTCATCGGGCCCCTGCAGGCACATACGGTGGATGGTGATGTCGGAAACATGCGTTTCGGGGTCGGAAGCGTAGCACATGCCCAGCGTGATGTACGGGCCGGCGTCTTCCGGCGTGTTGGTGGGCGCAGGAACCAGCTTGCGAACGTCGAAGCCCTCTTCCGTGGCGTAGTACACCACTTCCTGGCAAAGCGCCTCTTCAGCTGGCACCTCTACTGGCGGAATGGGGTTCAGCACCGCATCGTTCAGCAGGAAGCCCAAACGGCGCGGGTCGGCATCCAGCAGCTTGGCAACACGAGAGCGGCTGGCCAAAAGACCGATAGCCACACGAGCATCGGGATGACCCTTCACGTTGTTGAAGATCATCGCCGGGCCTTCCTTGGTAGGACGCGGCACCGTTCCGCCGGCTCCCACATGGCGGTACACGCCGCACAGCTCGGCGGCAGGATCCACCTCCACATCGGTCTCTACCAGCTGGCCGGGAATGCCCCGCAGAAACTCCAAGGCGCTGCGGAGGTCGTCGACGTTGTTGCCCATGGGAACTCCTATCGTTTTCGCTCGCTTGCGATCATTGCCGAATATGAGATCCCTTCAGCGAAGGAACCCCTCTTTATAACGTGTTCAATTATACGAGAGCGAACCCGCCAATACGCCCAGCTCTTATTCCGATTGGACAACCATATGTTGCCTTCTGCGAATAAGGAAACCGACGCGGCAAACTGCCCGGCCAGCTACCCGCCCCTTTCGCCAAGAGCCAGCGCTTCGACCCGCAGCGAGCCAACCAACCGCCAGCCCCCGCCCCGAGCCTTCGCGGCGTCCAATACCAGCCAACCCAGCAACCCGCAGCCGCCACATTCACGCCCCAAAACCAAAAAGGGACCGGAGCGTGCACTCCGGTCCCCCTTCATCCAAAGCGTCTCACTTCGGAATGGGACATATGTCCTGTTTACTCTGCCTTCAGGCTAGGCCAAGGTTAGTCCTTGAGCTTGCCTGCCTTTGCAGCTTCCAGGCGAGCATGGAGAGCTTCGAGCTGACGCTCCGTCTCCTCATCCTCGATGCGCTGGAGCTCCTTGTTGTAGGCGTAGTCCTCGCGGATCTTGTCATTGTCGGAAATGAGCAGGTAGAGGACGATTGCGGCCAGGAAGCCGACGCCGCCGCCGCGGGCTACGATGAAGCCTGCGATCATGCCTGTCATGCCCTTGTCAAGGTCATCGCGTACAAGGCCGAATGCGATCTGTGCGCAGAGCCAGCCCTGAATGAGGAGCACGACTACCAGGAGTGCTGCAGATGCTGCCAGGGATGCCTCGTACAGAGGATAAACGAACAGGCCAATTACGGTGAAGATCAGGTTGGTACCGGAACCATCGTAAATGGAGTCCATGCCCTGACGACCGGACTGCTTATAGCGAGCATAGGTTGCTACGCAGTAAGGAGCGGACAGAGGGCCAGCAAGTGCCGGGTAAGGTGCGAAGATGGAAAGCAATGCATTACGGATACCGCAGATGACGTTGGTACGGTTCGGGTCGAACTCGATGTACTCGTCGTCACGGGCGGCCTGCAGACCAAGCTGCTGAACCGTTACGAAGTCGCCGTAGGCGATAACCCAAGCAACGATTGCGTAGGGGAATGCCTGAACCCAAACGGTGGGGTCGGAAGCGAAACCGATGAAGATCGGCGAAACGGTGGTGAAGAGCAACATGAAGTCAGGAACCTTGATGATCTCGCCGGACCACTCGAAGTTGAACTCACCAGCAGCACCGCCAGCTACCAGCAGGGCGATAACGGCCCACAGGAAGCTGTAGTTGCCCAGGATGGCAACGAAGCGGTTGGTGTCCATGTACTTGCGTACGCGCTTGGAGAACATGAGCAGGAACACAACCACCAGGCCGCAGAGGCAACCAACGGTGACGGTGTCGACTGCGCCGCCCTCCTTCAGGCGAACGGCTACGGCGTTAACGCCAGCGCCCATAACGATACCTGCCTTGATAGCGGGAGGTACCATCGTGTTGAGCTTCTTAGACAAGCCTGTTGCACCCAAGATTATGAACAAGAGCGCCAACTCCAGCTGGATCGCCGTTAGCATTTGCAATCGCGCCACGCCTGGATCCAAAGATTCCAGGAACACAACGATGATTGCCATTGCAGGCGTGATCCAACCGCAAATGGAAGGCTCGCCGAGCAGCCAGTTCAGGGTGTACATACCCGTTTCGAACACAACCAGTGCCCATGCCACTGCAGGATCAAGACCCAGGGTGGTGATAAGAACTGCCAGAGCGCCGTACGAAGTACAAGCGTTCATCAGGCCGGTAACAACCTCGGGCGGCGAGATCTTGAAGTGGATGAACGGCAGACGGATACGGAATAGGCCAATTTTCCAACATGGCTGAATTCCACCGAATTCACGCTTAAGCATAGCCATTGCTTAGCCCCTCTCTCCTCTTGCGCA
This sequence comes from Candidatus Melainabacteria bacterium, assembly GCA_963635335.1. Taxonomy (GTDB): domain Bacteria; phylum Actinomycetota; class Coriobacteriia; order Coriobacteriales; family Eggerthellaceae; genus Anaerotardibacter. The sequence goes on from CAVHGQ010000053.1 coordinate 6,100, forward strand.
TTCCTGCGCAAAAATAAAATCGACCATCTTACTCCTCCTTCTTTTGATTGCGCCGGGTTCGCACGTGCACGCTTGCTTTCCCGGTGCCTTCAATAGATTCAAGGAAACGTTTAGGGATTTCTGCTTCACTTGGCTGTTGCGCCGCTCTTGCGAACAAGGGCTAAGCCAAACGTAAATCCCCTCAAGCTCCCTTTCGTCATTTGAAGATGGTCCCTACTATGAACCGCCGCGCTGCAGCCCGATCCCCCGATGGGCAACGCACAGCGCTTAAGTCCACGGACGATTATTCTCCAACGGGTGAACATGTTCTAATTCACGTTGAACATGTTTTAGATAGCTTCCATGAATATGATTCACTCGCTCTATCGAAACTTATAGTCCTATAGCCTAGATTTATGCTTTAAGCCCCTCTTGCCTATTCGAACCGCTGAAATGCGGCGTTACCTTCCCGTCAATTTCCGTTGCTTATTGAATTCATTGCAAAAGCAAATAGAACCGTAATTAGAAACAAGAGCCTTATTACGTTTCGAAAAGGTTGCAGCTGGTGCCACTTGCTGTTTTGGCTCTTGACTAAAACACGTTCAATCCCGTACTTTCGGTATCGGATCTTTTTTTGGAGTCGGTACGCCAGAGTGGGGCGTTGCCTGTTCAGGCAATGGACGTGTGTTACCCGGGACTCTGTGCTTCAAGACGAGAAACCGCATCTGTTCCCTTTTTAGAGAAAGGAGCACTACGGAATGATCGCCTTAACTACCGCTCAGATCATCTCGATCGTCATCTTCGTCGTCGTGATGGCCTTCATCATTTCCGAGAAAGTGCATCGCACCACGGCTGCCCTCGCAGGCGCAGTCGCCCTTATCCTTGCCGGCGTGGTGTCGTTCGACACCGGCGTCGAGCACATCGACTTCGGCACCCTTGGCGTGCTGGTTGGCATGATGATATTCGTCGCCGTGGTGAAGAACTCCGGCATATTCGAGTACCTTGCCATCCGCGCCGCGAAGATGGCGAAGGGCAGCCCCTGGATAATCATGGTGCTGTTCGTGCTGATCACGGCCATCCTTTCCGCATTCCTGGACAACGTCACCACCGTGCTGCTCATCGGCCCGGTTACCTACACGGTGTGCAAGATGCTGGAAGTGAACCCCATCCCGTTCTTCCTTACCGAGATCATCGCATCGAACGTGGGCGGCACGGCAACGCTCATCGGCGACCCGCCGAACATCATGATCGGCTCCGCCACCGGCCTTACTTTCTTCGACTTCCTGGCGAACGACGGCCCGGCCGTGCTTGTCATCCTCATCGTTTCCATCGGCATCTTCTACGTGATGTACGGGCGCAACATGGGCGCGTCGCAGGAAAAGCGCGACCACATCATGGCCATGCATGCGCATGAGGCCATCAAGGACCAGGGCCTGTTCAAGAAGAGCGTGGTCATGATCGTCCTGGTTGCGCTGGCATTCGTGGTTCATGGCGCGCTGGACATCGAGCCCAGCGTCGTTGCCCTTGCCGCTGCAGCGATCATGCTTATCATCGGTCGCGCCGATGTGGAACACACGCTTATGGACGTCGAGTGGTCTACCATCGGCTTCTTCGCCGGCCTGTTCGTGGTCGTTGGCGGCTTGGCTGAAACCGGCGTTATCGAGATGATGGCCTACGCGCTTATCGACGTTACCGGCGGCAACCTGATGGTCACCATCATCGTGCTGGTGTGGGCTTCGGCTATTATCTCTTCCTTCCTGGACAACATCCCGCTGGTTGCCACGCTCATCCCCATCATCACCACGATGGAATCCACCGGCATGGATGTAATGCCCTTGTGGTGGGCAGTTTCGCTGGGCGCCTGCATCGGCGGCATCGGCACGCTCATCGGCGCTTCCGCCAACGTGGTGCTGGCCAGCATCTCGGGCAAGTACGGCCACCCCATCACCTTCATGGAGTACACCAAGGTGGGCTTCCCGCTGATGATCGTCTTCACGGCCATCAGCTGCGCATACCTGGTGCTGCGCTTCTGCGTTCTGGCGTAACGCAGCCAGCACGCAATCACCGCAACAACGGCCCGCGCTTCGAGTGCGCTCCCCTTCCCGAACCAAGGGAATGGGCGCCGCTCGGGCGCGGGCCTTTCTTCTACCTATAAATGTAAGAAGAAACAGAAATGGATCCCGGCCGATTTACCGTGAACGTGTTATTGACGCTCATTTGCCCACAACGTATCTTTTCTTACAGGGGATTCGACGCTTACACGAAGGCCAACGGCCTTCTTTTTGTTTGGCGCCGAACAAGAGGGAGTAAACTTCCTACTTAGGAAAAGCCCCAGGTGCTCGGGCATCTGGGAAACGGAAGGAGTGGTGTGTATGCCTGAATTCACTACACCGCAGATCATCTCCATTGTGATCTTCATTGTGGTGTTCGCGCTGATCATCTCGGAGAAAATCCACCGCACAACCGCCGCGCTTGCGGGCGCCGTCGTGCTCATCCTTACCGGCATCGTCACGTTCGATCAAGGTATGGAGCACATCGACTTCGGCACGCTTGGCGTTCTGGTGGGCATGATGATATTCGTGGCCGTGGTTAAACAATCGGGCATATTCGAATACATAGCCATACGCGCGGCGAAGATAGCGAAGGGCAGCCCATGGGTCATCATGGTGCTGTTGCTGCTGATCACCGCCGTGCTCTCCGCGTTCTTGGACAACGTCACCACCGTTCTGCTTATCGGCCCGGTCACCTTCACCGTATGCAAGATGCTGGAAATGAGCCCCGTGCCGTTCTTCATCGTCGAGATCATGGCATCTAACATCGGCGGTACCGCAACGCTCATCGGCGACCCGCCGAACATTATGATCGGCTCCGCTGCCAACCTCACGTTCATCGACTTTTTGGTGTACAACGGCCCGGCAGTTCTGCTTATCACCGTTGCCGCCATCGCCATGTTCTACGTGATGTACGGCCGCAACATGAACGCCTCGCCTGAAAAGCAGGCTCACATCATGGAAATGCACGCCCACGAGGCCATCCAGAACCAGAGCCTGTTCAAGAAAAGCGTGGTCATGATCGTGCTGGTTGCCGTGGCGTTCGTTACGCACAGCATGTTCAACGTAACCCCCAGCACCGTGGCACTTACCGCGGCTGCCGTGATGCTGATCATCAGCGCGGCCGATATCGAGAAGATCCTGCTCGATGTTGAATGGGCCACCATCGGCTTCTTCGCCGGCCTGTTCATCGTCGTCGGCGGCCTTTCGGAAACCGGCGTCATCAACATGCTCGCCAACGGCCTTATCGAGGTCACCGGCGGCAACGTGCTGGTCACCATCATCGTGCTGTGCTGGGCTTCGGCGCTCATCTCGTCGTTCCTGGACAACATCCCCATGGTGGCAACGCTCATCCCCATCCTTATCGCGATGGAGCAGACGGGCATCGACGTTATGCCGTACTGGTGGGCAATCTCGCTGGGCGCCTGCATCGGCGGCATCGGCACGCTCATCGGCGCTTCCGCCAACGTGGTGCTGTCGGGCATGTCCGGCCGCTACGGCTACCCCATCACGTTCATGGAGTACACCAAGGTCGGCTTCCCGATGATGCTCGTGTTCACGGCTATCAGCTGCGCATGGCTCATCGTAAGGTTCGTGGTG
>CAVHGQ010000054.1:0-9649 GCA_963635335.1 Candidatus Melainabacteria bacterium
ACGGCCGAGAAGCCCTTCTCGGGCTCAAGCTCGCCCTTGCGGAACGCCGTGAACGCGCCTGCCACCTTGGCGATGTCCTCGTCCGTGAACTCGCGAAGCTTGCGGGTCACCATCGTGCCCATCTCGCGCGCGTCGACGAACAGTGTCTTGCCCGGCTGGGCTTTCTTCTTGGTGATGATCCATAGGCACACAGGAATGCCCGTGCTGTAGAACAGCTGGCCTGGCATGGCCACGATGCCCTCCACCAAGTCGGCCCCAACGATAGCTCGACGAATGTCGCCCTCACCGCTCGTCTGACTCGAAAGCGAGCCGTTAGCCAACACCATGCCCATGCGACCAGTGCGGTTCAAATGATGGATCATGTGCTGCACCCAGGCAAAGTTAGCATTGCCAACAGGCGGTACACCGTAAGCCCAGCGCACGTCTTCCTTCAACTTATCGCCGCCCCAATCCTTCAAGTTGAACGGCGGGTTTGCCAGGATGAAGTCAAACTTCTCGGTACGGTGAAGATCGTTGAAGAAGGTGTCGGCGTTCTGCTTGCCCAGATTCGCGTCGATGCCGCGAATGGCCAGGTTCATGGTGGCCATCTTCCAGGTGGTCGGATTGCTCTCCTGACCGTAGATGGACAGGTCGTCGATGTTTCCCTGGTGCCGTTCGACAAACTGGGCCGACTGCACGAACATACCGCCGCTGCCACAGCAGGGGTCGTACACGCGCCCATGGTAGGGCTCGATGATCTCGACCAGCGTTTTCACGATGCAGGCAGGCGTGTAGAACTCGCCGGCGTTCTTGCCCTCGGCCTCGGCGAACTTGGCCAGGCAGTACTCGTAGGTGCGCCCCAGGATGTCGCGCGTGTCGCCCTTCTCCGCCATCTGGACATTGGTGAACAAGTCGACCACCTCGCCTAGACGGCGCTTGTCCAGCTCCTGACGGGCGAAGTTCTTGGGCAGGATATTCTTCAGCTTGTCGTTCTCTGTCTCGATTTGCCGCATAGCCTCATCGATGACTTTGCCCACCTCGGGCGTATGGGCTGCCGCTGCGATGGTCGCCCAACGTGCACTCTCCGGCACGAAAAAGATGTTCTCGTACGTGTACTCGTCGCGATCCTCCTCGAAGCCCTCTCCCTCTTCAACCAGCTCCTGGTAGCGCTGGTCGAACTTGTCGGAGATGTACTTCAGGAAGATAAGCCCCAGCACCACGTTCTTGTACTCGGATGCGTCGATGTTCCCGCGCAGTTTGTCAGCCGCGCTCCATATCTGCTGCTCAAAGCCTATCTCTGCGGTGTTCTCGGCCTTCTTCTTTGCCACGTCCTACTCCTATTCGAAGCTCTTGCTGTCGGTCCAAAGCTCGCATTGCCTCATGACCGTGTCCATAGCGTCGTCCACGCCATCCGGCGGGTACTTGTATTTTCTCAGAAGTCGCTTGATGGCGCGGCGCATGCCGGCGCGGGCGCTTTCCTTCTTCTGCCAATCGATGGTGGCGCTCTTCTGCAACGTTTCCGTGAGCTCGCGCGTTATGGCCACCAGCTGGTCGTTGTCGTAGAAGTCATGCACGGCCTGCGGCTTGGTGATGGCATCGTAGAAGGCCATCTCCTCGTCGTTCAGCCCCAGCTTCTCCGCATCGGTGCGATCCTTCATCATCTCCTTGGCCATGTTCACCAGCTCTTCGATGACCTGCGCGTTGGTGAGCATGCCGTTGAGGTAGCTGTTCAGCGTGCCCTGCAGCATGTCCGAGAACTTCTGCGCCTTCACCACACTGGTTCTCTGGTAAGCGCGCACGCGCTCCTTGATGAGCCGCTTCAGGCTCTCGACGGCAACGTTCTTCTCCTTCATGTTGGCCACTTCGGTAAGGAAGGCCTCGTCGAACAGCGATATCTCGACGTCCTTGCCATCGAACAGGTTGAGGACGCCGTCGGCATGTACCGTCTGTTCCATTATCTCGGAGACACGCTTGTTGAACTCGGCGTAGGTCATGCCCTTGCCGCCTGTCGAGTTGCGGCCAGTGAGGCGCAGCACCTGCACGCGCAGTACAGACAAGTAGGCCGCCTCATGCTGATCATCCTGTGACACCAGGCTCTTGCACAGGCTCAGCGCCTGGTTCATCAGCTGGCATTGCTTCAGGAATTCCTCGCAGTCCTCGTGGCGAACAGGATCGAGCAGCCAGTCGGTGCCCTCAGCGATGGCAGCTGCCAGCTTGCTCTTCTTATCCGTGAAGATGAGCTTTCCGTAGTCGAACCCGTACAGCAGGTCGCGACACACGTCCAGCTTCTCCAGGAACTTGGGGTACGCCGTGGCAGCCACGTCCATGTTGCCGTAGTTATCCCGGTCGCGGTTTGTGTAGTCCTTCATGGCCCGCTTGAGCGCGCGGGCAATGCCGATGTAGTCAACGACCAGGCCGCCCTCCTTGCCGCGGCACACGCGGTTCACGCGGGCGATGGCCTGCATCAGGTTGTAACCCCTCATGGGTTTGAATACGTACATGGTAGCCAGGCTGGGAACATCGAATCCGGTGAGCCACATGTCCACGACGATCGCGATTTTCAGCGGGTCGTCATCGTTCTTGAATCGCTGTTCCATGTCCTTCTTGTGCTTGGATCCGCCACATACCTCGAACCATTCTTCCGGATCCTGATTCGACATCGTCATGACCACACCTACCTTCTCCTTCCAGGCAGGGCGCAGTTCCATGATCCGTTTGTATATCTTCATGGCGATGGGGCGGCTGTAGGCCACGATAAGGGCTTTGCCGGCAAGGATATCGGCGCGGTTCTCCTCGTAGTGACCCACGATGTCCCGGCACAGCGCGTCGATGGTCTCGGGCGTGTCGAAAATGGCATCAAGGCCACCCAGATCGCGCTTCGACTTCTCTATGCTGGCATCGTCAGCCTGGTCGGCAAACTCGCGGTAGGCGGCATCGATCCTGCCCAAGGCGTCGCTGTCAAGGTGCAGGGCAACGACGCGGCTCTCGTAGTAGACGGGCTTGGTGGACTCGTCCTCGACCGATTGGGTCATGTCGTAGACGTCGATGTAGTCACCGAAGATCTCCCGCGTGTTGCGATCCTCGAGAGAGATGGGCGTACCGGTGAAGCCGATGTAGGAGGCATTGGGCAACGCCTTGCGAACCACAAGCGCTGCGCCAATCGTGACCTTACCTGAAGCATCCATCTTCTCGGTAAGGCCGTATTGCCCGCGATGCGCCTCGTCCACCATAACGACGACGTTGCCGCGATCGCACAGCGGCTCGTCGCCGTCGGTGAACTTCTGCATGGTCGTGAACACGATGCCGTTCGCCTCGCGGCCCTCCAGCAAGCTTTTCAGGTGCTCGCGGCTGCTCGCCTGCACCGGGTTCTGGCGAAGGAACGCCGAGCATCGTCCGAACTGACCGAAGAGCTGGTCGTCCAAGTCGTTTCGGTCGGTGATGACCACGATGGTAGGGCTGTCCAGGTGCTGCTGCAGCAGGTGGGCGAAGAACACCATGGAAAGCGATTTCCCAGAGCCCTGCGTGTGCCAGAACACGCCGATCTTCCCGTCGCCGGCGACGGCCCCCTCGGCACGTTCGATGGCCTTGCACACGCCGAAGTACTGATGGTAGGCGGCAAGGATCTTCACGACCTTGCCGTTGCCGTCGTTGAAGCAGATGAAATTCTTGATTAGGTCGAGCAGCCGCGCCTTGGGCATCATGCCGTCGAGCATCGTCTGCCAGGTAGCCGCCTTGGTGTCGGAGTAGTCACCGTCGGTCGACTTCCACGCCACATAGCGATCCTCGTCGGCGGTTATGGTTCCAACGCGCGTCTCGGCCATGTCGCTCATCACACAAAAGGCATTCGGAACGAACATGCCGGGGATGTGGTGCATGTAGTTGCGCAGCTGCAAATAGGCATCGGACGCATCGGTCTCCTCGCGCGAGGGGGACTTGAGCTCGAAAATCACAAGCGGCATGCCGTTCACGAAAGCGATGACGTCGGGGCGTTTCTCGGAGTACTCCACGAACGTCCATTGGTTCACGACATGGAAGTCGTTGTTATCGGGATTGTCGAAATCGAGCAGACGAACGATGTCGTCGCGCTCGCGCTCCCCGTCGAAGAAGCGGACTTCGACCCCTGACTGCAGATAATCGCTGAAGGTCTCGTTGCGCTGCTCGAGCGTGCCTCCTTCGACGTTCTTGATCTTGAGGATGGCCTCGTCGATCGCCGCGGAGGGAAGCCCCTTGTTGATGCGCGCAAGGGCGTCCTCCAGGATTCCTGGCAGGAACACGTCGCGGTATTCGTCGGATGTTCGGGCAACATCGGGGCCGTACAGGTGCGTGTAACCGAGCTCTTCGGTCATGTGCTCGATGACGCACTGCTCGTAGAAGTCCTCGTTGAATACGTTGGGGACCACCGCGTAGGAATAGGTGCTTCCGCCCATGGTCGCTACCGGCCTTTCTTCGAGAGCTCTTCGATCATGCAGGTGCGGACGAAGGCGCTGAAGCTCATGCCGCGCAGGGCAGCCTCCTCCTTGGCCGCGTCGCGCAGGGTGTCGGGGATTCGCAGCGTCACCGACACCTGGTCGCCTTCCACTAGGTAGCTGCGGATGGCCGTTTCGCTGGGTTTCTTGGCGATGAGGTCCTTGTAGCCTGGCATCGGAACTCCGTTCGCTCGGAATGCAATACATTCGCTGCTGGGCATTATACGCCTGCGCGGGCCGTCACCTGCCGCGATCAAGCGTGCGCAGGGATGCGGGCGATATGGCGCTTTACCGGTGAGACTACGGTACCTGGATGCTTTTCAAAGACCGTCCAGAACCTAGCCCGACCCGTCGCTTCCTTGGGTCCCGCACGTTCTCACGGCCCGCCGGCGCGCGCAAGGCGCGAAAAACTTTTGCTGCGCAAAACTCGGGGCGCTCCGCGTTTTCGGCTCTCTTCCTTGCGCCCGCCGCCAAGCCGTGCGGCCTCCGTGCCACAAGGCAGCCAACGGGGCGGCCTAAGAACTCAGGAGGTCAATCATGGAAAGCATCAACAACCGCGCAGTCGAAGCAAGCGTCAACTTCCTCACCCGCAAGGGCTACGAGATCCTCGATCGCGACTGGCAGGTGGCCGACGGCCAGCGCATCGGCATCGTCGCCAAGGACGAGGACGACATCGCGTTCGTAGCGGTGACGGCCAAGCTCGGGTCCGAGGGCTTCGCGGAGCCCACGGCAACGCGCAGCAGCCGCGAAACGGCCGCCGCCCAATGGCTCGCATCGAACGGCGACGATTACAGCAACGTCTCGATCCGCTTTGACGACATCGCGATGATGGTCATATCGGGCAGCCGCGCGCTCCTGCGCCACCACATCAACGCACTCGCATCCTTGGAGGACTAACCAGACCTCCTAGCCCTCCAAGGGCAGCGGGGCCGCCGGAAGGCGGTCCCGCTTTTCGTGCGCTTGCCAATGCCGACAGATTGACGCGCCCCGCGTTCATTGCCGCTCACTGCAACCCATTGCGCCGTGCCCGGCACGGCGATGGAGGGCATCTGCGCCATGCCCTCCAAACCTCCTTGGCGCTCAAGGGCCAGCCCTTGAGGATCCGTGATTTCGTTTCCATGCCAGCGGGTAGTTTCGAAGCCTTTCACCCACCTTGGGGTGGGTGTGCAGGATAAAGGGAAACGCTTACGCATGGGTGGGCTAGCGGGCAAGCCCGCTACCCGTTCGGGCAGGTCAGCAAGCTGCCTAGCCCGAATACCCCATGCGATTACAAAAGTAGAATACCCCGCCGATATCGCATACATCGACGGGGTATTCGCAGGTCGGAGGAGCTTACGCGTTAGAAGTGCAGCGGATTGTAGCTCTGGCGCTTCTGCTCGGAGGCAACTGGTTCCTTGGTGGCTTTTTCGACGTCGCCTTTGGCGTCGTCGGGCAACCAAATGGGCGCTGGTTTGGAGTTTCGCTCGGGGCGCCGAGCCTTTTTCTCGGCACGGAGGTTGTCGTTGAACTCGCGGTCTCCTAGGTTCAACATTTCGTTGAGGAAGGTCTTGGATAGTTCAGGGGACGGCAGGGCGTAAACGCCGCCGTGGCCGATGAGCAGATTGCCTACGTCCGAACTCCAGCGAAGCATCTCGTCGGGCGTGATGAGCTCACGTTTCTGGGATGTGGTTGTAGTGCCGCTGCTGGCTGTGCCATACAGGTTCCCCAGGCTAGATCCGTGCGATTTATTCGAGGTGTGCATTAATGCCGGGTAGGTGCCAATCTTGCCCGAAAGTTCCTTGGCGACTTCTAGCTCGTTTACGCTTAGCACCAGCGTGTCGTCGCAACAGCCGGTAAGGCTGGCGGCCTCTTCGCGAGTGTACTTCGTCAACAACTGACTCTTCTCCTGCAGAACCAGCAGCAGATGGATGCCCTCTCCGCGCATAATGCCGGCGTCTGAGTAGATGGTGTCGATGCGCTCCATCTGGGCCATCTCTTCAAGCAGCAGGTAGCATTCCTTACGCAGGTGCCCGCCCTGGCGTGCAGCCTCGCGACGCAGGGCGTTGATAGCGTTGGTCACCAATGTGGTGACGAGCTTGCCGTAGTTTCCGTTGGCGCTGGTGAAGCTCAGGTAGACGATCGTCTTCTCTTGCGCCATGTCCTCCACGCGGAAGGTGCTCTTCCATAGCATCTTCGACACGCGGGCGTCGACGTAGTCGTTCAGCTTGTTCGTGAACGTGGAGATGATGGAGCTAGCCTCCTCGTCGCCGGTGTTCGCCACTTGGGAGAGCTTGCTCTTTGCCGGATGGTCGTTGGGCAGCTCACGGGCCATCTTGCGGATGCGGTCGAGACCCGTGCCGCCATCGGCGGCCGCGAAGGCCACGACGGCGTTGGCGGTTGCCAGGTTCTTGCATTTCGCGGGGATGTCGGGGTCGGCGATGATGGCGAGCAGCAGACCCTCGCACAGCGAGCGGGCGCTGTCGTCGAAGTGGGGGTTGCCCTTGCTCTTGGTGGGGCAGATTACCTTCGCGATGCCGGCGACCTCGGCCACCGCGTCGTCCATGCGCCCCGCTTCCGCGAAGGCGATGGCGGCATCGAGCGGGTTGATGGTGTCCGGCGAATGAAGCGGGTCGTCCACCATCACGCGCACGACCTTGTAGCCGTTTTCCCTGGCGAAGCTTTCCGTGTAGTCGCCGAGCTCGCCCTTGGGGTCCAGGCAGAGCACGCTGTCCCCGGCGGCGATATGGGCGCTGATGGCCGGGATGAGCACCCTGCGTGTCTTGCCGCAGCCCGGCGCCCCGTATACGAGCAGGTTGATGTAATCCAGCATCCAGAACTTATTGGAAAAGTACGCCACAGGGAGGCCACTGCGTTTCGGCGCCGACTGCCCATCCCAGGGCTTGAGCACGCGGCGAAGGCTGCCATGGGCGCTGATCAAGCGGGCGCTGCCGCCCGGGTCCCCCTGCACGCGCTTGGGGCCCAGCCATGTGCCGTCGTGCAGTCGCATATGGTTTTGAACGACGGATGTAACCGCAAGGGCGAGGATGCAAACGAGGCTCGCCGCATAGATCCTCAGGATGTTGTTGCCGTACGTTTTGCTGGCCAGCGCTTCCATGGGCCCCGATAGCAAGCCCCAGGCGGGGTCGACTCTGGGAAAGCTCAGGCTGATCCCGAAGGCTCGTAGCGGACGCACTGCGATCTGCATGAACGGGATGCCGAAGTACTGGAAGATTTGCGGCACTGCCAGCAGCACGATTACGGCCGCGATCGCGGTCGCGGCCAACAGGCGCAGCGCCACCTCCTTCCAGTCCGCGCCGTTGAATGACTTGACTTCCGTCTTTGCGGGCATGGCGTCCTCCTAACGTCTCATCTTGATTGATTGCTTTAGCTCTTGGGCCGCAGCCGGCGCCTCGGGCGGCTTGGGGGCTTTGATCGCCCTGACTATCTGGCTCGCAACCGCGCTGGCGGCGCGGCTTCCCAGGCGTATCGCCATGCGCCCGGCGTCGTCGCCGGCATCGCCCTTGCGGTTGCCGCTTGTCTGGTCGAAGGCGCTGCTCAACGCTGCGCCGACGCGGGCGATGCCCATGGCTATGCGCTCTTTCAGGCTGGCACGGTGGGCCTTTTCCTGCTTCGCATATTGCCTCGAGGAGGGCAGTTCGGCCACTTTGGCCGTCAGCTCCTTCGAGGGTTGCCGCCCCTCTTTCAGGGCGGCGGCGAGCTCGATCTTTTCCTTGCCGGTGAGGCAAGCGTTGATTTCCTGGGCAACCACTTGCTCGCGCTTGCGATCCCTCGGGGGCACCACGCGCTCACCCTCGGGCAACTTCACGGCAGCCGCGTCGCGCTGGCGGGGTTCGCTTGCGATGCCGGCTTCATGCTTGATTCGCTTGAGCTGGGCGTTGCCCAGACGGGCCTTCAGGTCGTCCATGGCGGCGGCTTTGTAGGCTTGCCGCTCGGAGCCTTCCAGTCCTTTCAGGTCGGCGTGACGGTCAACCGCCTTCTCGTAACCTTCCGCCTTCTCGGAGAGCTTCGGGGACTCCTTGATGCGCTGTTGGACCAAATCGTCGACCTTCGCCTTGAGCTCGGGGGCTTTCTTCGTCAGGTTGCCGTACTTGAGGCTTCCTTTTTCTGGCAGATCGTCGATGATCTGCCGCATCTTTTGGCGTTGCGCTTCGGAAAGCTCGCCGTCTCTGATGTCGGCGGCGAGGTCGTCCCTTGCCTGGGTGCGGGTGTTGCTGATGCTTTGGCGCGCAGGCGCCATGGCCTTAGCCACGAGCTCCTGGCGCGCCTCCTCGAGCTCTGCCTTGGGGATGAGACTGTCGAAGCGCCCCGAGTCATCCCAGCTGATCACGTGCACGTGGAAGTTCTTGTCGGAGTTGGTATGGAACGCTGCCACCCAGCGGACGTCCTGGGGCTCCATGATGCCCATCTGCTCCAGATGCTCTTGCCAGTTGGCGCGCAGAAAGCGCTCGAAATCCTGCTTGGTCTGCAGGCCCAGCTCCTCGGCGTCCTCGCGGCGAACGGTCACGACGCTGGTGAGGATGGCGCCTTCGGCGGCCATGAGGTCGGCTTTCGCCTGGCGGTAGTCTGCCACGCCGCCGGCGTCGAACAGTGCGCAGTTTCCCTCCTCGTCGAATACGGCCCCTTGTCTGTGGGAGATGTAGCCTAGCGCATCTTCGCGCTCGGTCATCTCCTGGCGTCGGACGTCGTCGTCGGTGGGCTCGCGCACGGCCCCCAGGCGGGTGCGGACGTAGTCGAGCCGGTGGGTGGCTATGGAGCCATGGGCGCTCGTGCCGGGCAGCGCCACGCGGTGGTTGACGATGACCGAGCTGTGGCTAGCCATTGCCCAGCGAGGCCTTCACGTCGCGGAAGCTGGCGCCGCCCTGAAGCTCGCCGGCCTGCTGCTGGTAGGCTTTCCAGATTTGATCCTCGGGCACCTCGCCCATGGCGGGGAACAGGCCGCGCATGATGTCGACCTGCATCACCGCCGATTGCAGCGAGGCCTTCGCGCCCTTGGCGCAGATCTTCGCCACGCGATCCTCCATCTCGTCGTTGCGCTGGTCCAGCTCGTCGCGGAACAGGTCGAGCTGACCTTGCATCAGCTCGCGCACGAACCTGGCCAGTGGCGTGGAGTAGAGCTCCATGCCCTGAGTCATGAGCCCGGCCTCGATGAGATTGCGGATGGATTCGGCCTCTGAAAGGCCAGTGGCCGCCCTATAGGCGGCCAC
>CAVHGQ010000055.1:0-9466 GCA_963635335.1 Candidatus Melainabacteria bacterium
GAAATGCTGCCGGTGCCTACTGCCGATCAGCCCGCTGCTGCTCCCAAGCGCCAGGTAATCGTCCTTCCCGAGGTAACGGGTGGCCACGCTTCCAGCAACGACGATCTGCGCCAGCGCGCTCCCATGGCAGATACCGCCAACAATTCTCAGGCAGGTGCGCGTTCCCTGCTATCGAACATGCTTCCCGGCATTGAACCCGAGGGTTCGGTGGCTACTGAGCCGAAAAGGGTCGAACTCAACCTGCCTTCATTGGGCAATACAGGCTCCCAGCAGGCTGTTTCCACCACTGGTTCGTTCTCTACCGTAGGTGGTACGGGCTCGTTTGCCCCGGTTGGCGATGAGCTGGTTTCCGATATCGCACCAGAAGAGCGCTATGTGGATGACGCTGATGACTCGGCTTATGACGAGGACTACACCGAAAACGGCGCGTTTGCTGGAACCGGATACGTTGAGATGCCCAAATCACGCGCAGGCCGTCTGTTCGGCCGCTTCCGCAAGAAGAACAAGGGTCAGCATGAGACTTCGGTCAACGAATGGGTAGATGTGGACGAGAATTACAACGCTCGCAGCGTTGGCAAGGCTCGTGGCGATTGGTCCAGCTTCCAGGAAGAGAACGATTCCTATTACGTTGAGGGGCAATCGCGCAACAACGGCCGTGACTGGAACGGCGGCGCATTCTCGTTAGATCGCCTGCGCAAGGGTCAGCAGCCTGTTGCAGAGCCGGTTGAGCAGGAAGCTGACGGCTATATGGAAACGAACCCCGCTGTTCGCATCGATGGCGATAGCCAAACCGCCGAGCAGATCAACCAGGAGCTCAAGAAGCTCCAGGAGTTCCGTCATCCCGACATAGATACCGAGGTCTGGTTCGTTGCACTGGGCGCCGAGCACTACTCCCACTGCGGCATGAATGCCTTCCTGGACGAGCATGCGGATGAGCTTCGTGGCGCAGTAATCGTGAACCTTGAGGCGTTGGGCGCCGGCACGCTTTCCTGTATCGAGGAAGAGGGCGCTTACCGTCCTTTCAAGGCATCTTCTCGCTTGAAGCGCGTGCTTCGTCAGGCTGCCGAAAGGTCGGGCGTTCGTTACAGCGTTGACAAGATCGTTTCACGTGAAACACCCGCATCGGTTGCCATGGCTCGCGGCGTACACGCGATTACGCTGGCCGGTATGGGAGAAGGCAACACTGCTCTGTACTCTGCTGATAACGACATCGCCGAGAATGTGAATGAGAAGGCCTTGAGCGATGCAGCGAAGTTCACGATGGCAATGCTGAAGAGCTTCTAACAAGCAAATCGCATAGCGAACATAGAGCGTTTGCCACTAAACAGCAATAAAGAAGACCGCCCGTGGGCGGTCTTCTTGTATTTGGGCGGATTCGTTTTACAGGGAAAGATCGATGCTCGAAAGGGTCTTCTTCAGGGTTTCAGCAGATGCCTTCAGGTGCTCTGCTTCGTCGTGATTCAAGTGTAGGGGGATGGGGAATTCCACGCCGCAGCTGCCTACGATAGCAGGCATGCTCATTACCACGTTGGTTACGCCGCGAACGTCTTCCCGGAAGTTAGATACGTTCATAACCGACTTCTCATCTCGGACGATAGCTTCACAGATGCGCTTAACGGAAGGCGCGATGCCGAAATAAGTAGCGTGCTTTCGCTTGATGATCTCGTAGGCGCTGTTGCGAACGCTGTCCTCTATTTCCTTACGGAGCTTCGCGGAATCCTCGATGCCGCGAAGCTTGAAGAAATCGTCGATATGGATGCCGGAAACGTTCGCACCGCTCCAAACCGTAAGCTCGCTATCGCCATGTTCGCCGATGATACGTGCGTGCACGTGGCGTGGATCCACATCGAGCATGCGGCCAAGCGTGTACTTGAGCCTTGAACTGTCTAAGACCGTGCCAGAACCCATTACCCGCTCTTTCGGCAGGCCGGAGAGCGTCAAAACCACCTGGGTAAGGATGTCGACGGGGTTAGACACTACCAGGAAAATGCCGTCGAAACCGTGCTTCATGATGGCTGGGATTATTCCCTTGAATATCTGGGTGTTCTTCTGGACCAAATCGAGCCTGGTTTCGCCGGGCTTCTGGTTTGCGCCGGCAGTGATGATGATAATAGAGGCGCTTGCTGCATCCTCGTACGTGCCGGCATAGATATTCATGGGGCTGTAGTAAGGGATGCCGTGGCTGATGTCGAGCGCTTCGCCTTCGGCGCGCTGTTCGTCGATATCTACCAGCACCATTTCTGAGAACAACCGACTCTGCATCAGGCTATATGCAGTAGTGGAACCGACGAAGCCGCACCCGATAACGGCAACTTTTCTGTTGCGGATTGCGTTTGTCATAACATCCTCTTCTTCCTTAGCCGAAGGCGTACGGTGTTCGGTTCTGCTTCCGGAACCATGGTTCAGTACCTTAATCGCGCTGTATTTCGCTTTCATTGCATGGGCGTTTCTGCCGTATGCACGTTGGTTCAAATGCGGATTAATCGGGAAAACGAAACATATTCGGAAACAAACGCTTCCTAGAATGAGCCCTGTTACGAGCTCCCCCTAAGTGTTCAACAAGCCCCTCGTAGCAGAAAGGAAGAAGCTCATGTATGATCCCGGAACAACCACATTTATGATCATGAGCTGCGGTTTTGTGCTCATGATGAGCCCTGCACTCGCCCTATTCTACGGGGGTTTGTCCCGAAGGAAGAATGTCGTTAACACTATGCTGATGTGCGTGTTGGCGATGGGCATCGTCGGTTGCCTTTGGGCGATAATCGGCGACTCTATTGCGTACGGCGGCTCAGATGCCTTCGATGAAGACGGCAACCTGGTAAGCGTTGTCAATCTGTTCGTTGGCGGTTTGGATCGCGTGTTTGCCACCTGGTCGCTGGATGAGATGCTTACCTCGCTTTCGACAGCACCGGCCGATCCGACGTACGCCGATGTGGCGCTTGGCACCTACCCCGGCTTGATGGATGTTGCTTTCCAAGCCACGTTCGCCATGGTAACGGCAGCGATCGTCACGGGCGCCTTGGCTGGACGAATGAAGTTCGGTGCCATCACGTTCATCCTGCTGTTCTGGAGCTTGATCGTGTACGCTCCCATGGCCCATATGGTGTGGGGTGGCGGACTTATCGGCAACTCCAACGCCATCGGAGCGCTCGACTTCGCAGGTGGCACGGCGGTTCATATCTGCTCTGGCCTTGGCGGCTTGGTGCTGGCCTTGATCTTGGGCAAGCGCAACGGCTTCGGTGTGCGCACCGTGCGCCCGCACAACGTTCCTGCGGTGGTCATCGGCTGCGGCTTGCTGTTTGTTGGCTGGTTCGGCTTCAACGGCGGCTCCGCCTTGGCGGCGGACGGCTACGCAGGCCTGGCTATCTGCAACACGCTTCTGGCTGCCTGCGCTGCATCGGCAAGCTGGCTTGCGGTTGAGCGCATCGTAACCAAGAAGCCCACGCTGGTCGGCGGATGCACTGGCATCCTGGCCGGCCTGGTGGTTATCACCCCCGCCTGCGGCTTCGTTGACCCGATGGTTGCCATCATCATGGGCTTGATCGTATCGCCCATCTGCTACTACTTCATCGCCGTGCTGAAGCGCAAGCTTGGTTGGGACGACGCCCTTGACGCCTTCGGCTGCCATGGCGTTGGCGGCATCGTTGGCTGCATCCTTACCGGCATCTTCGCAATGCCCGGCCTTTCTACGAACGAACTGGGTGGTCTATTGTACACCGGCGACCCAACCTTGCTGGTTAACCAGGTACTTTCCGTTTTGGTTACCTTGGTGTACGTTACGGTTACCACGGCCATCATCGGCTTCGTTGCCAAGGCGCTGTTCGGTGGTAGCCTGCGAGTAAGCAAGGAAATCGAGAATCGCGGCCTGGACACCACGGTACACGGCGAGTCCGGCTATCCGTCCTTCACCGGCCTTGATCAGTAAGTGAGGTAGATCATGAAGAAAGTAGAGGCTATCGTTCGCTCAAGCATGCTTGAGCCGTTGAAAGAAGCCCTGTTCGAGGGCGGCATAGGAGGCCTTACCGTTTCGGAGGTGATGGGCTGCGGCAGCCAGCACGGTTGGAGCGAGTATGTGCGTGGCTCGGAGGTGCTGATTACCATGCTGCCGAAGATCAAGTTCGACTTGGTGGTTGCCGACGACGAGGTGGACCGTGTGGTGGACCTTATCCGCAAAACCGCCTACACCGGCGAAGTGGGCGACGGCAAGATCTTCGTTATGCCGGTAGACGAGGTTATCCGCATCCGCACCGGCGAATCGGGTGAGGCGGCAGTATAAGCTAGCGGCACAGCGCCACATATCGCGGTTTCGTACAGAGCCGGCAGCCTGGGTTACAGCCCGGTGCTGCCGGCTCTGTTGCCTTTCGTTGCGGGCAGCCTGGATGCCCAATGCTTGCGACCCCTTGTTTCACGCCAAACGGATAAGCGAGCCTTGCTGGCAGCTGAATGCTGTTGCTCGCAAGGGATGCGGTCTGTGCCCGTCGGACTTCAGGGCTTTGACTCGGCCGATCATGGCTCGTGCCCAGAGGTTGGGTCCAGTTCCCGTACTGCGTCCAGCTTGTCTTGCTTGCGCCCAGAGTATCGCCCGCCCGTCCATGCGAATCTTGGCGGCTGTTGCTCCAACTCGCCGCGCCGCGCCCCCTTTCGCCCGCCCGAAACAAAGGGCATGTCGGTTATGTTTCACGTTGAACAAAGCTTCTACCTGGGGATTTACCGAGCCAGACTGTGATTGTTACCTGAATGAACCTCAAAAGACCCAAGACGTACACGGGCTAGCAAAGAACCCTTCATTTCGCCGAAATGAGCCAGTAACGCGGCTTCGAATAATTAAAGGCAAGCGAAGCGCAGGGCGCATCGCCGACAAAGCTAGGAAGCAATGCCTGATATGAGGAGGCCCCCAATGAGTTATCCAGCGATTGATTTCCTGTATCTCAACGAGGAAGACATGATCAAAGCCGGCGTAATGAACATCTCCGACTGCATCGACACGATGGAAGAGGTTTTGAAGTGCCTGCGCGTTGGCGACTTCATGATGGGCGGCAAGGACGGCACGTCCCATGGCTGCATGGTCACCTTCCCGGAAACCTCCCCGTTCCCGAACATGCCCACCAACAAGGGCGAGGATCGCCGCTTCATGGCAATGCCCGCCTACCTGGGCGGCCCCTTCGATATGGCGGGCTGCAAGTGGTACGGCTCCAACACCGCCAACAAGGAAAAGGGCCTGCCGCGCTCCATCCTGATGGTGATGCTGAACGACAAGGACACGGGCGCACCCATCGCATTGCTTTCCGCTAACCTGCTTTCCGCTTACCGCACCGGCGGCATCCCCGGCGTCGGCATCCGTCACCTGGCCCGCAAAGATTCCAAAGTCCTGGGCATCTACGGCCCTGGCGGCATGAGCCGCACCGCAATCGACGCCTTCGCGGCTGAGTGCCCCGAGATGGACACCGTGAAGATCAAGGGCCGCAGCCAGCGCGGCATCGACAACTACGTTGCCTACGTGAAGGAACATCACCCGCAGTTCACCACCATCGAAGTGGTGGACGACCTGGAATCCCTGGTACGCGATTCCGACTGCGTGTACTTCGGCGCAACGGCCACTTCCGACCCCAACACCTACGCGAAGGTGATGGGCGAATGGGTGAAGCCCGGCGCCTTTATCGTGGGCACTTCCGCCTACGACGTTGAGGACCAGTTCCTTATCGACAAGTGCAAGCTGGTGGTTGACGACATCGGCCTGTACGACGCCTGGGCTCAGGAGTACCCGTACCCCACCTTCGGCTACGGCATGGACATCTTCGGCTGCAAGTTCACCGACATGGTGCACGACGACCTTATCACCCGCGACCGCATCATCTCCATGGGCGACATCCTTCTGGGCAAGGCTCCCGGCCGCGTAAGCGACGACGAGGTTATCACCATGAGCGTTGGCGGCATGCCGGTTGAAGACGTGGCATGGGGCAAGTACTGCTACGACAATGCGGTGAAGATGGGCATCGGCACCAAGCTTCACCTGTGGGATGCCCCCACGTTCGCATAAGCGCGAAACGCTTTCACCTGGGTCTTTCCTCATCGACCCTCTCACTTTCAGGTGCCGCAGCCTGGGCAAGGGCTGCGGCACCGTTGATAAGCACACGGTTAGGACAGGTTATGTCTCAAAGAATCGATTTCCACCCCATTCTGGGTGAGCCGAAGAAGGGGCCGCTGGTTACCTTCAGTTACGACGGCAAGCCCATCGAAGGATACGAGGGCGAACCCATTGCGGCAGCGCTGAAGGCTGCGGGCGTGATGGTTCACCGCCACACCATGAAGATGGACCGCCCGCGCGGCGTGTTCTGCGCCATCGGCCGCTGCACCGATTGCGTGATGGTGGTAGACGGCAAGCCCAACGTGCGTACCTGCATCACGCCGGTGCGCGCAGGGATGACAGTGCAAACCCAATACGGCGTTTCGGCAAAGCCCAGCGTCGAGGCTGCGGAATAGAGGCGGTTAGGATGAAGCGATACGACCTTATCATCGTGGGCGCCGGCCCTTCCGGCCTGTGCGCCGCAATCGCCGCTGCCCGTTACGGCCTTGAGGTAGTGGTGTTCGACGAGAACTCCCGCCCAGGCGGCCAGCTGTTCAAGCAGATCCACAAGTTCTTCGGCTCGAAGGAGCACGGCGCGAAGCTGCGCGGCATCACCATCGGGCAGGACCTGCTGAAGGAAGCCGCCGAAGCCGGCGTGGACGTTGAGCTGAACAGCGTGGTTATGGGCATCTTCCCCGAAAACGAGGTGCTGGTGCATCGCGAGGACCGCACCGAGCACTACAAGGCTGACAGCATCATCGTGGCAACGGGCGCATCGGAAAACGCCGTCACCTTCGAGGGCTGGACGCTTCCCGGCGTTATCGGTGCCGGCGCGGCCCAGATGTTCATGAACCTGAACGGCGTGCGCCCCGGCAACAAGGTGCTGATGCTGGGCACCGGCAACGTTGGCCTGGTAGTGAGCTATCAGCTGCTGCAAGCAGGCTGCGAAGTGGTTGCCCTGGTCGATGCCGGCCCGCGCGTAGGCGGCTACGGCGTGCATGCCCAGAAGCTGGCGCGCACGGGCGTTCCGTTCTACACGTCGCACACCATCAAGAAGGCCGAAGGCGAAGACCACGTTACCGGCGTTACCATCGCCGAGGTGGACAGCCACTTCCAGTTCATCGAGGGCACCGAAAAGCACTTCGATGTGGACACGATCTGCTTGGCGGTTGGCCTTTCGCCCCAGTCGCAGCTGCTTGATATGGCCGGCTGCGAGATGGTGGAGCGCGGCGGCCGCATTCCCGTGAGCAACGAGGACTGCTCCACTTCGGTGCCGGGCATCTTCGTCGCCGGCGACGCAGCGGGCATCGAGGAGGCGAGCTCGGCCATGATCGAGGGCCGCATCGCCGCCGTTTCCGCCGCGGAGTTCCTTGGGTTCATCGATGCCGAGCAGGCAGCCGCCGACCGTCAGGAGCACTACGACGCGCTCGACCGCCTGCGCATCGGCATGTTCGCCCCGCAGAACCGCGGCAAGGTGTTCACCGAAACCGAGGAAGGCATACCCCTTTCGCAGAACCTGCTGAAGAAGGGCTTCGTCACCGACGAGGAAGTGGACTCCTTCGGCGGCGTGAAGCACATGGAAGGCTGGCACGCGGTTATCGAGTGCACGCAGAACATCCCCTGCAACCCCTGCCAGGATGTGTGCCCGCGCCATTGCATCAACGTGGGCTCGAACATCACCATCCTGCCCACCATCAACACCGAGGCGCAATGCAGCAACTGCGGCAAGTGCGTGGCCTTCTGCCCCGGCCAGGCCATCTTCCTGGTGAACGAGGACATGGGCGATGGCACCGCGCAGGTGACCTTGCCCTACGAGTTCTACCCGCTGCCCGAAAAGGGCGCTACCGGCAAGGCCCTGGACCGCAGCGGCCAGGTGGTTTGCGACGCCGAAGTGGTGAAGGTGATGAACCCGAAGGCATTCGACCACACCGCCCTGCTCACCATGAGCGTGCCCAAGGAGTTCGTGCATCAGGCGCGCTTCTTCAAGACGGCCGCCGCCACCATGACCGCGTAGAGAGAAGAGGAACGCACCATGGACACCACACCTACCATCCGCCGGCTCAGCACCGAGCCGTTCAAGCCCGAACCCGATGACGACATGATCGTGTGCCGCTGCGAGGAAGTTACCAAGGGCGAGCTTCGCCGCGCCGTTCACGAAGGGCTGTACCGCTTCCCCGAGGTTCGCCGCTTCACCCGTTGCGCCATGGGCCTGTGCCAAGGGCGCACCTGCACCAAGCTGGTGAAGGGGATCCTTGCCCGCGAGGCCGGCCTTACCATCGAAGAGCTGCAGAACCCCCATGCCCGCTCACCTCAGCGTCCCCTGCAGATGCAGGAACTGGGCAACGAGCGATTCTAGGAGGAGCGAGCAATGAGCACTACAGCAGACGTTATCATCGTCGGCGGCGGCATCGAGGGATGCTCAACCGCCTACTACCTGGCCAAACGCGGTATCACCAACGTGATCGTGCTTGAGGCGCAGGAGATCATGCTCAACGGCGGCGCATCGCGCAACGCCGGCGGCGTGCGCCAGAGCGGCCGCGACCCGCGCGAGCTTCCCCTGGCCCTGTACGGCGTGCAGAACATCTGGCCCACCTTGGGCGAGGAGCTTGGCGTGGACGTCGAGTACAACCAGGGCGGCAACCTGCGCCTGGGCAAGACCGAAGAGCACCTGAAAACCCTTACGCGCCTGGCGAACAACGCGGCTGCCTGCGGCGTGGGCGTTGGCATGATCACCGGCGAGGAGGCCCGCCAGATCAACCCCTTCCTTTCCGAAGAGGTTATCGGCGCAAGCTGGTGCCCCACCGACGGCCATGCCAACCCGCTGAAGACGGGCTTGGGCTTCTACAAGAACGCCCTGGCTATGGGCGTGAAGTTCATCACCGGCGAAAAGGTGCTGGCGCTTCGCAAGGTGAAGGGCCGCGTGCGCAAGGTCATCGCCGAGCATGGCGAGTATGAGGCCGACACCGTGATGGTGTGCGCCGGCGCCCAGTCG
Source organism: Candidatus Melainabacteria bacterium (assembly GCA_963635335.1). Lineage (GTDB taxonomy): Bacteria > Actinomycetota > Coriobacteriia > Coriobacteriales > Eggerthellaceae > Anaerotardibacter. The sequence continues at coordinate 9,057 of CAVHGQ010000055.1, forward strand.
AAGGAGATATTGGCCACCATCGGCATCAACGCCAAGGTGCGCCCGCGCATCGACCATTGCCTGGTTACCGAGGCTCAGCCTCACATGTTCGACACCATGTTGGGTACCGCCGAAGCCGACTTCTACGGCGGCCAAACCAACCACGGCTCGTTCGTGTTCGGCGGCGACGACGACCTGGAGGGCTTCGACATCTACGACCTGAAGACGCAGGGCACTTCCACCACGGCGCCTTGCGTATGCCGCGGCATCATGAAGTACTTCCCCAAGCTGGCCGAGATGAACATCGTGCGCACGTGGGCTGGCTGGATCGACATCACCCCTGATGGCGTGCCGATTTTGGGTGATTGCGAGGAGGTTCCCGGCCTGGTAACCGCCTACGGGTTCAACGCCCATGGATTCGGCATCTCGCC
>CAVHGQ010000056.1:0-3339 GCA_963635335.1 Candidatus Melainabacteria bacterium
CTGCTTCACGTCTTCCAGGATGATGTCCACGGCCTGGGTGATCTGGTAGGAAAGCGCAGTGTCGCCCAAATCGGAAGAGGTCATGCCGTAATGTACCCAACGGCTGGGAGGCTCTTTGCCCTCGGGAACGTCGGCGTCGATGTACTCGGCCATGTTGGTAGTGAAGGCGATAACGTCGTGGTTGGTTACCTTCTCGATCTCGTCGATGCGTTCCACCGTGAAGTTTGCATGCGCGCGGATCCAGGCGGCCTCTTCCTTGGTGATGCCCGATTTGCCCAGCTCAGCCTGTGCTTCGCAAGCCAGAACCTCGATCTCTTTCCAGATCTCGAACTTGTTCTGCAGCTCCCAGATGGCACCCATCTTGGGGCGCGTGTAGCGACCGATCATCCTGTTCCTCCCTTATCGCAGGCCCTTCGCCGGGCGTTTCGAATCGATTGGTATTCTACCAACACTATAGGGGAGTTTGCGGGGCGGCGAACCTATAACGATCGCACGATTTCGCGCGCGCGGTTCAGCAGGTCGGTGTCTGCGGCAACGACTACCTGGTCACCGGGGAAAATGCGCGTTTCGCTGCCCACCACTTCCATGTCGTCGCCGTGCGAGACCGCGATAAGGCGGATGCCGTCCTCGAATTCCAGGTCCAGCGCACGTACGCCCTTGTAGTTGTCGTGATAGCGCATGGAAGGCACCTTGATGTCCAGCAGGCCGATCTGGTCGCTGGTAAGCGAGACGGCAACGCCCATGGATCCCAGCATGGCCTCTTCCTGGATCATGTGGGCGATAAGCGCCGTGGACGAAACGGACTCGATGCCCAAACGGCGGAAGATGCGCAGGTTGCGCGGGCTGTTCACGCGGGCGATGCAGCGCGGCACCTCGTACACCTGCGAGGCGATCTCGCACGCGGCAAGGTTGTCCTCGTCTTGGCCGGTGGCCGCCACGAAGATGTCGGCCTGTTGCGCGCCGGCGTCTTCCAGCACGGTTGCCGAGCAGCCGTCGCCGTTGATCACCAGGCACGACCCATCGATGGCCTCGGAAAGCCTTCGGGCTCCCACCTCGCTCTTCTCTACCAAGGCAACCTGGTTGCCGTCGCGCAGAAGCGTGCCCGCCAGGTAGGCGCCCAGTTTGCCGCCGCCCATGATCACGATATACACAGCCGGCCTCCTAGTCTTTCGCGTACTTTGCGATGGTGGGGATCATGGCGTGGGACACCACGGCCAGCACCGCATCGCCATGGTAGAGGATGCTCGAGGGCGAGGGGATGGAGCTCACCGTGCCGTCGGCGCGCTCGAACGCGCACACGCGCACGCCGTGCAGGCTTTCCAACTCGGAAACCTTGATGGACTTCTGCTCCTTTTCGGAAAGGTCAAGCGCGAACTGCACCACCTCGAAGTCGCCGAACGTGGCGATGTGGTCGCCGATGCCGGAAATGGCCTTCGAGAATATCTCTTCGGCCACCAGGGTGGTGCCGCACACGTAGTCGATGCCCAGCTGCAGGTAGGTGCGCTCGTGGCTGCTGTCGTACAGGCGCGCCACGGCGTGCGGGACGTCGTACAGGCGGCGGGCGATTTCCACCACCATCAGGTTCGCGTTGTCGCTCTGGGTTACCGCGGCAACGAAATCGCATTCCTCGATGCCCGCGTTCACCAATATCTCCTCGTCATAGCCCACGCCTATGAAGGTGGAGCCGTTGAAGTCGCGGCCAAGGGAGGCGAACGCCTTCGGGTCGCGGTCGATGACGCAGACGTTGTTGTCGTGTTCGGAGAGCATAAGGGCCAGGCGGGACCCAACGCGCCCGCAGCCTACGATGATGATGTTGCTCATGATGCTTGCGCCGCTTCGCGCAGCGCCTCCTTCGCGTTACAGGAAACGATAGCTAACCGTGCGGGTGCCCCAGTCGCCGTAAGAGCTGAAGCCGAACGCCTTCCAAACGCCGGGAGCCAGATCCAACGCGCGGCCATAGCGGGCGAAGCCACCCGTGTCGGTGACGGTGGCGATTACCACCTTGCCGTCATAGCATACCTCGCAGATGCTGCCCACTCGGTAGGACTGGGACTCGGGCACTGCAACGGTGATGGAGTTGTCGGTAAGGTCCACGCCGGAAGCGGTGTTGGTAACGCCGAAGTTGCCGTTGCCGTCGTCGTTGGTGGCGATGCAGTACGCGCTGGCAATGCCGGAAGACCAGGTGCCGTCGTTGGTATCGGGCGCCACGTGCGGGGCGGTGGGAAGCGGGTCGAGCGTGCAAACCTCGGCCGCCTTCTGCTGGGCAAGCGGGTTTGCCGGGTCTATTGCGATGGGAACCACAACCGGGTCGGGGTCTTTCACCGTGATGGAACGCTGGGCGGAAGCGGCAGCGTTGGAGGTTTCGGAAACCGAGATGCCGTCGGCCTGGCTTGCGGCCTGCTGGTTGCCGGCAGCGCGCTGTGACGAGAAGATCTGGGTATCGACCGAGCGGGTATCGCTCAGGCCGAGCGTAGAGGGGTCTTCCGTGCTGGAGCCCTGTGCCTGGCTTACCGAGAATACGGCCACGATGACCATCGCCATAATGAGCAAAACGCCCACCATGGCAAAGGGCATCAGCCCCTTCTTGCTATGTTTCGCGGTATTAGCCAAAAGCTCCCTAAACGCGGCTTCGTCCTTGCCGCCGGCAGTGCGGGCGGTGCGGACCTTGCTGCACGCTTGGCCGTTGAAGTACGGCAAAACGTGCCCATGCGTGTGCTCACGCGAAGCGAAATTATACCGTTTTGGCGGGTTCGAACCAAATCAGGCAGCCGGCGAACGGGTTATAGCCGGCCTTGCGAGCGGCGGCGCGGAGCGCGATTCGTAACGCTAGCTAGCGCCTGAACAGGGGCGATGTCATATTGTGATGGAAATACGACGAGAACATGGCGATGCGGTCGATAACGCCCATGTCGAAGTACGAGATTGCCAGCGCAAGCGCCGCCAAGCCGGTGCCCAGCGCCAGGAAATCGCCCCGGTCGAAGATGAGCGCAATGGCGATGCAGGCAACCACCACGAGCCACAGCACCTTCGTGGCATCCCCGATGCGCCACAGCGACTGCACGGGGCAGATGCCCAAGGTGAAAGGCAAGAAGGCCAGGCACAGCTCGATGCAGGCAATAAGCCCGCACAGGCGCACGCGCAACGAGAGCTTATGCCCAAAGCAAACCAGCAAGGTGGTGCCCACCACCACGAACAGCAAGGGCCAGAAGCCCCAGGCGGAAAGCTGCGGCATGTAGGAAATGCCGTAGTTCACGGCCACGGCGAACAGGGCGGCGATGAACACCACCAGCGAAAGCACCACCGGCAGGCGATGCGCGGCGCGCTCGCGGTTGAACTCCA
>CAVHGQ010000056.1:3563-6077 GCA_963635335.1 Candidatus Melainabacteria bacterium
ACCGCAAGGGCGGCATAGGGGATAACCGCAAGCCCGAAGGTGCACAGCGTAAGCACCACGGCAGTAACGCGGACGACCACCGCATCGGTTTCCATATGCTCGGCAATGCCCGAGCACACGCCCGCCAGAACGCGGTCGTCACCACGGTACAGGGGCACATGGGCGCCTTCACGCACGCGCAATGAATCATGCTTGACCTGCGTTTCCACTTCACTCCTCTCGCACGGAACCATTGAACAACGACCGCCGGGGCTGCGCCGGCACTGTTGGGGAAACGTTTACTTACGCACCGAGTCAGCAACCCCCACGCAAAAGAGGCGCCGCCCAACTGGGGCAGCGCCTCTGAAAAGCACTTACAGGTAGCGGAAGTAGGCCGCGCACGAGCCTTCGCTCGAAACCATGCAGGGTCCCACCGGGTTTTCCGGCGTGCACACCTTGCGGAACAGCGGGCACTCGTCGGGCGCCATCATGCCACGCAGCACGTCGCCGCAGCGGCAGCCCTTGGGCTCTTGCGTGGGCTCCACTTCAGGCTCGAAGCGCTGGAACGCGTCGAACTCGGCGTACTCGGGGCGGATGGCATAGCCCGAACCGGGGATAACGCCCAGGCCGCGCCACGTGGCATCCACCGTGCGGAACACCTCGTTGATGGCCGCGATGGCCACCGGGTTGCCCTCCGGCGCCACGCCGCGGGTGTAGGCGATCTCGATCTCGGCACGGCCTTCGTGCAGCTGGCGCATGAGCATGGCAATGCCCTGCAGAACGTCCACCGCCTCGAAGCCGGTGATGACGCCGGGAATGCCATACTTTTCCGCCAAGAACTTGTACGGCTCCATGCCGATGATGGTGCTCACGTGGCCCGGCAATATCAGCGCATCTATCTGCAGCTTCGGGTCGGAAACGATGGTTTCCAACGCACCGGGCATGTTCTTGTGGGCAACGAACACGCTGAAGTTCTTCAGCCCCAAGGCCTTTGCGCGCTTCACCGCCATGGCAACCAGCGGCGTGGTGGTCTCGAAGCCCACGCCCACGAAAACTATCTGCTGATCAGGGTTTTCCTGCGCCAGCTTCAGCGCATCCAGCGGCGAGTACACAATGCTCACGGAACGCCCCTCGGCCTGCTCCTTCAGCAGGCTGGAGGTGGACCCGGGAACGCGCGTCATGTCGCCGAACGTGGCGATGGTGACCCCGGGCACGCGGGAAAGGGCTATCACCGTGTCGATGTCCTTGTTGGAGGTGACGCACACGGGGCAGCCCGGGCCGGAAGCCAGGCGGGTGCCCTCGGGCATCAGGCCACGCAGGCCGTTGCGGGCAATGGCCACCGTGTGGGTGCCGCACACTTCCATGAGCGTGGCATGATCGGGTGCCCACTTCTGGATGGAATGGATAAGGCCCCGGGCAAGCTCGGGGTCCTTGAACTGCGAAAGATCCATGGTTGCCGCCTTACAAGCCCTCTACGTCGGCCAGCTCGGGGATCTGCCGAATAAGGTCGAGGGTCTGCTGGGCATCTTCCTCGTTCACCACCTCGATGGCGAACCCGGCGTGCACCAGAACATAATCGCCCACTTTGGCCTGGGGGGTAAGGTCAAGCGCCACTTCACGCGTGACGCCAAGGATATCCACGATAGCAAGGCTGTTGTCTTCGATGGTCTTCACCTGCGCAGGAATTGCCAAACACATTGCGCATCACTCCTTACTTTGCGCCTGCAATCCTAGCACAGCCTGCCCATAGGAAATGGATGCGTCGTTCGGTGGCAGGTCTTTATTCAGGGCAACCGTGAAACCGCGCTCCTGCAGCGCCGTTAAGCAGCGTTCCACCAGGTAGCGGTTCATGAACACCCCGCCGGCAAGCGCCATGATCTCTATCCCGTAGGCGGCGCGCACCAGCTCGGCGGCTTCTGCCACAACGGAAACGAATGCCTCGTGGAAGCGCGCGGCGATAACCGTTTCGGGGATGCCCGCCTGAAGGTCGTCGAGCATGGCCGCAAACACGGCGGCGGCATCCATCAGCAAGACCGAGGTATCGGCGGCGGTGCTGTGGTCGGTGGCGGTGTTCTTCAGGAAGGTGATGTGGTAGCGGCCGTCCTTCACCTGAAGGTCCTCGTAAACCGCGCGGACCAGCCCCTCGTGCGCGGCGGCCTCCAGAAGGATGGCGGCCTCGCCCTCGTAGCTGGGCTGGCGGCAGATGCCCAACAGCGCCGAAGCGGCGTCGAACAGCCTGCCCACCGAAGAGGTTTCGGGGGTGTTCAGCCCCTTCTCTATCATCTGCTCGAACACGGAAGCGCCCTCCACGGCTTCGGCGACGAAGCTCTTGGCGCTTGGATGATCGAGCAGGTCGAACGCCCACAGCGCCCCGAAGGCGATGCGCGAAGGGTCCTTGATGGCCGCGGCACCGCCGGGCAGCGGGATGTAGGCGAAGTTCATGAAGCGCTCGTAGGCGTGCAGGTTCGAAAGCAGGACCTCGCCGCCCCAGATGGCGCCGTCCAGGCCGTAGCCGGTCCCATCGAAGGCGAACCC
>CAVHGQ010000056.1:6657-9377 GCA_963635335.1 Candidatus Melainabacteria bacterium
AGGTGCTGCACCGGGGTGGTGGGCAGCATCACGCCCAGCTCGGGCAGCTTGTCGGCCAGGCCGTGGGCAAGGGCAACGTCGGCGCGCTTGCGCAACAACACGATGGGGCGCGCCGGGCTTTCCAACTGGGCGGCCTCGGCCTTGTTCACCTCGCAGAACTCGCGCGCCTGGCTCACCGAAGCGGCCATAACGGCGAAGGCCTTGCCCGGGCGGCGCTTGCGTGCCCGCAGGCGAGCCAGCGCATCGGGGTTCTGCGCGTCGCACACCAGGTGGTAGCCGCCCAAGCCCTTCACTGCCACAATGCCGCCTTCGCGGATTACGCGCACCGCTGCATCGATGAGCCGGTCGGATGCTTCGACGTCGTGCGCCCACTCGATGCCATCGACGCAGGGGGTGCCGCCCTCAGCGGCGCGCGCCCACCCCAGATGGGGGCCGCACTCGAAGCAAGCATCGGGCTGAGCATGGAAGCGGCGGTTCGCCGGGTTGTCGTATTCCGCCTGGCATTCGGGGCACATCGTGAATTCGGCCATGGAAGTGGCCGGGCGGTCGTAGGGCAGCCCGCGCATGATGGTGAAGCGCGGGCCGCAGTTGGTGCAGTTGATGAACGGGTAGTGGTAGCGCCTGTTCTGCGGGTCGAACAGCTCTTCCACGCAGGCATCGCAGGTGGCCAAGTCGGGCGAAACCAAAGTGGTATCGGTTTCGGCGCTTTCTTCCGAGAAGCGGATCTCGAACGAGTCGAAGCCTTCCAGGGGCACTTCGGCGATGGCGATCTCCTTCACCTGGGCAGCCGCGGGGGCATGCTCGGAAAGATCCAGCACGAAGCGGTCCAGCTCGGCGGCCTCGCCTTCGGCGTGTACTTCCACGCCGTGCACGTTGTTCAGCACCCACCCGGTGATCATGTGCAGTTTTGCCTCACGATAGACAAAGGGGCGGAAACCCACCCCTTGCACTACGCCGGAAATCTTCAGTTCAAGCGCTTCACGCGTCATGCGTAGATTGCCTCCTTGAATACTTTCACCAAGGCGCGGATGGAAACCGCGGAATTGTCGGCCAAGTGAACCTGCACACAACGGCGCCCGCGTTCCGAAAGGATAGAGAAGTCGCCGGACGCCTGTGCCTTGGCAAGCTCGCCCAGGCTGTCGGCGCGGTTGTCGGTGATGTCGATGTCGCGCGGCTCATCTGCGGAAACGATAAGGAACACGCCCTTGTTGGGGCCACCCTTGTGCAGCTGGCCGGTGGAATGCAGGTAGCGCGGGCCAATCTCCAGGCAGGAAGGCACGCCCTTCAGCTCAGCAACCGAGTGGCGGATTTCCTCAAGCGCCTCGCGACGGCCTTCGCCTGCGAACGGCAGGAAGGCGTTCAGGCAGAAGTAGTCGCCGGGCTCGATGCTGTCCATAAGCGCTTTCATCGCGCTAACGAGGGTCTTTTCCTCGAGCTTGCCGCGCAATGCCTCGGAAACGTGCACCTCGGCATCGCCCACGGGGATGCCGGCCAGGCCGTTCTCCACGAATTCGGGCTCGCGAGCGCCCTCGGCCAAGATGCGCAGAACCTCTTTCTTCGCAACAGCCACGTCGGGCTGATCGAACGGGCACACCTTCATCAGGTAGCCCACCATGGCAATGGCGTACTCCCACATGATGAAGTGCGCGGCCAGATCCACCACATTCATGACCTTGAAGTTCATGCGCGGGATAGCCGGGTCGATGAACTCAAGCGCATGGGCGAAGTTCTGACGATCGTCCCAGAGGTCGGTCTTGGTGGTGTAGGTGATAACCGTGCGGTCCTTCGGGTCTTCGCGAAGAACCAGCGAGTCAACCTCGATGTTGGGCAAAATGCCGAAGCCGTTCTTACCCAGGCTTTCCGCCACCAACTGCTCGATCCACAGGCCAAGCACGCGGCCGCGCTTCGGCGTGAAGAACGAGAACTTGTCGCGGCCGGCTTTGTAGTTGTCGTACAGGAAGGCGGCCAGGTTGGCAGCGGGGTTGTCGATATCATCAGATGCGCACAGCTCTTCGGCAGCGCAGGCGCTTTCCATCAGGTCGACCAGGTTGATGCCCACGAGCGCGGCCGGCACCAGGCCGAACACGGAAAGGGCAGAATATCGGCCGCCAACGGTGGGCTCGCCCGAGAACACCTTGCACCAGCCCTCCTCCTTCGCGCGCTTTTCCAGGTCGGAGCCCGGGTCGGTGATGGCGATAAGGTGGGAAGGGATCTCCTCGACGGGCAGGCTTTCTGCGAGCACCGAGCGAACCGCCTTCATGATGAGGGTAGGCTCGATGGTTCCGCCCGACTTGGAGGACTGGATGATGAGCGTGGTATGCGGGTCGCATTCCGAAAGGATGCTGCGCACGCGAACCGGAGAATCGGAATCCAGCGTCTTGAACGTGACCAGCGAGGAATCCGGCTTGTTGTACTTGGTGATGGTCATGGGCGCCTGGGTGGAGCCGCCCTGGCCGATGAGGATCACGGTTTTCAGGCCGGCAACGATCTTGCTATCGGCGAATTCCTGGATCTCGGCGACGGGATACGGGGGCTCGCTGGCAAGCGTTGCCCAGCCCATATATTCACTGGCGCACTGCTGCGCCTCTTCGGAAAAGCCATAGAGAGAGCTGTCCTTGTGCCTGATTCGACTGGCAACCTTGCCGTCGACCAGCGCCTGTAGGGAGGGAGGGTAGATCCCCTGAATGGCAAAATCGATCATTGTTCCTTCTTTCAATAGT
>CAVHGQ010000057.1:0-5876 GCA_963635335.1 Candidatus Melainabacteria bacterium
TAAGGCAGCTGCTTTTGGAGTTCGGTGCCGAACCGCTGATGCACGAAATCGTGCCGGATTCCCCCGAACAGATCGAAGCGGCATTCAACGAGGTCCTCCCGAAGGCCGACATCGTGCTACTGAACGCAGGCACCTCGAAGGGGCAGGAAGATTATACCTTCCGCCTTTTAGAGCAGCGCGGCAGCGTACTGTTCCATGGCGTTGCCGCCGTTCCCGGCCGCCCCATGAGCGCAGCCGTCATCGATGGAAAGCCGGTGGTCAACCTGTCCGGCCCGACATTCGCCGCGTTCAACAGCATGGATTGGGCAGTACGCAACCTGGTAAGCCGTTTCCTTGGCACCACGCCCAAGAAGCGAACGGTGGTTCCCGCGGTTCTTACCGAGCCCTTGCGGGTTCCGCCGCACCTCTCGATGACGACGAGCCTGCACCTGGAGAAGCAGCCAGATGGAACCTACACCGCAACACCCGTCGCGCTGCGCGGCCCACGCGCAGCCGGAACCGCCGCAGCGCTGACCGCAAACGCCGTCTACATATCAACCCCCGGCGAAGAACCCCACGCCCCCGGCGAAACCATCCAAGCGCAGCTGCTGTAGCCCACCCGCACTACGCCCAATCTATCCACGTCAGTCGGTACCCATGAATTGCCTGACCTATCCGCGCCGCGGGCTGGCACGCCATCCCAGGCCGTCTACCCGAAGCAGGGACGTTGGGCACAGCCGATTGGGATACAATTCCACCGTCATCCTTCATCCAAGATCAATTGGGAAAGAGGCGGTATGGAGTATCAAGCGGATGAGATCCTCGAATGCTGCAACCCAGAATTTGCGCACGACTGGCCCATGCTCGGTCAAATGCACACGGTCGTAGCCACCAGCTTTGGCGCAGCAGCCGTTATGGTTCTCAACCCCAATGACTCTCTGCGGATCGCGCTGCGCACCCGCGGCTTCGACGAGCTGTTCGGCTCGGACTTCGCGCAGACAGCCGAAAACCATGCCATGCTCATCGTCATGCGCGACCGCGAACCGTTCCTGCATGCGTGCCGCGAAGCCGCGAAGTCCGGCGAAGCGGTCACCCAACGATGCTCCTGGCGCCGCAAGCATCCCAACCCCAAGCTGGAGGGGCTCGATCTCATCTGCACCGGAGCCGTCGTCCAAAAGGTAGGCGAAACCCCGGAAGGGGGCCTTATCCTATACGCCGCGCTCAAAGACCTGACCGAACGCCGCAATGAGCGCGCGGATCTCACCCGAAGCCAGCTGGCCACGGCGCTGCAGCATGCATACGCGAAAGTCTCCCTCATCGACATCGATACCGGCATCGCAACACCCATTCGCCTGGCCGAATGCGAATCATACGATGCCCATGCGAACGGTCCCTCAAGCGCCGGCCTGCACCAGCTCTTCGCATCGTTGCATCCGGAGGACAAGCGCGACTTCTGGAAATTCGCCAGCATGAGCAACATCGAGCGCAAGCTCTTCGGCCCAGACCAGGAAGAAGACGCCGTCATCGAGGCTGACCTGCGCCGCTTGGGATGCGACGGGGCATATCACTGGGTGGCGGTGAGCATCTTCAAGGTCGACTATGACGACAACTGGCGTACCGTGCTGCTGTGCCAGCGCATCATCGACGAGCAGAAAGAGGCCCAGCGCCGCGAGCGTGATCTGCGCAGCCGTGCCCAGATCGACGCCCTTACGGGCATATTCAACCGCGGCACAACGGAAGAGCTCATCACCACCATGCTGCAGGGAAAGGGAGCGGACGAACGCTATGTGTTCGCCGTTTTCGATGTGGACAACTTCAAGGGCATAAACGACACATACGGGCACCTTATGGGCGATGAGCTGCTGAAATGCGTCGCCGACAGCATCCGCGGCATCTGCCGCGAGCACGACATCGTGGGACGCATCGGCGGCGACGAGTTCGTCGCCCTGTTCAGCGGGAAGGCAGCAGACGGCATCGCGAGCCTGCAAGAGCGGCTGGAAGCGTGCATGGGCCAGCTGGCAAGGTTCTCCGAAGAAAAGAACGTCGACCCGCCCGTCACGTTGAGCATCGGCCTGGTCGCCGTGCCGGACGAGGCCGTCACGTATCACGAGGTGTTCGCCCTGGCGGACGAATCGCTCTACAACGTCAAGGGCGGCGGCAAGAACGGCTACGAGCTTCACGCCCTGTAAGGCAGCGTTGGGCTTTCCGGCATTCCCGCCCCACCCAAGCGCGGCGCCCCGCATGTTGCGGGGCGCTGAAGGTTAGCAGGTCTTTCGGGCGCAATGGCCTTACCGCGGCCGGCTCAGTCCTTTGCCAAGATGACGTCCGACGCCTTGATGCAGACGGTGATCTCGTCTCCCACCTGCAAATTCATCTTGCAAATGGAATCCATGGTGATGCTCGCGGTTACAACCTCACCGCTCTTGAGCTCGACCCCCACCGTGCCGTTGACGGCGCCTTCGTAGATGGAGACGATGCGCCCGCTAAGTTGATTGCTTGTGCTGATGAACATGGCAGCCCCTTTTCTGAGCGCCGTTTCCCTGACTTGGCGCAAATAGGTCAATTTGCTTATTCTATAAGCAATCAGAGCCAAGCAAGATCGGCACAGGTCATCCACTTTTCGTTTAGGCCTATTCCCAAGCTCTGCCATGCCAGAGTGAGAGTATCTGCGATCGCCCAGCACTGCCCGTCGATGCGCCTACAACGGCTGGGCAGCACCGAGCGGGCTGCGCGGGTGTGGGCACTCCACTGTGGTAAAGGGGTCTGTCCCTGTTGACACGAAGAAAGGCCCGCAAGTCACTGGCTTGCGGGCCTTACAGGGCGGGCTCTTCCGAGTTATCCCCTCGTTCAGGGAAAGAACCTGCCTATGTATGCTCGAAGAATGGTAGCACTTCAGCGATGGAATCCATCCGACGCTGGGCGCTTCAACCTTCGGTTGCTGCCGGAGGGTGCAGGCGCGCAGGCAACGCCACTCGTCCCAGCGCCACCGCGCAATCAGCCTCGGGCATCGCCGCTCAGCGCAGGCGCGCCTCCCCTACACCTCGGCCGGAACCACAACGGTGGGAACCACCAAATGGTTCAGCACGCCGCAGGTGGTGGATCCGAACAGGGCGCGGCTCACTGCAGAGCGGGCATGCGTGCCCAGAACCAGCACGCGGCAGTTCTTCGCCTGCTCCATCAAGACCTGTGTGGGCGAAGGGCCGTTCACGGAGCGGGCTTCCACCTTCACCCCGGGGTTGGACTCGTTGATTCCGGCCACGCGGGCATCCAGGTTGCGCTGGAACTGCTCGCCCACCGGGGCAAGGCCGCCGCCCATGAACTCCGCCGACTTCGACAGCAGCGTGGGAATGCCCCAAGCGGAAACCAGTTCAAGCGGCTGGTTCAGCGATTCGGCCAGGTGCACGCCCAGTGCAACCGCGCCATCGCCCACAGCGTCGTCGGGGCCAACGCCCACCACAATACCCTCGGCTTCCTCGTCGGGACTCCAGTCCACGGGAACAACCACCGTGGGAACGCTCGCGGAAACGGAGACGCGCAGGCCTTTCGCACCCCACACCTTTTCCGCCACGGAAGCGCGGCCATGGTGCGAGCCCATCACGATCATGTCGTGGCTTTCCGCAGCGTTCACCAACGCTTCCACGATGTCGTCTTTCACATACGACGCCTCGACGCGGATCTCGGGATACGTGTCGTTCACGAACTTCTGCGCTTCGCCCAGCACATGGTCTACCGCTTCACGCAGAAGCTTGGTGTCGGATTTCGCCATGCGGTCGGACGCCGGGTCGATTACTGCCAGCAGCGCCAGGGAAGCGCCCTCCCTGTTGGCGAGGCTCGCCGCCCAGCGAAGAGCCTTCTCGCCGCGCTCGGAGCCGTCGATGCCCACCAAGATGCTTTCCATAGTATTCATACCTCTTTCAACCTAGTGGAACATCGGGATCATGAGCCACAGCGCGAACAGCACCACCACAACGCACGCGGCAAAGCACACCACGGAAGCGAAGCGGATAAGGTAGTTCGGCGAGCCGTCGGCACCTTCGGCCGAACCGCTTTTGGCCCATAGGCGCAGGCCAGACGAATACATGATGCCGATTCCACCAGCGATGCACACAGCCACCACCAGCACGGTCACAAAATTCATGACTTCTTGCATTTGATTCCCCTTCCCTACGCTGCTGCCGAGGCGGTTGCCGCCTTGGTGTTCAGCTTGACTTCGGAGCTTTCATTTACATTGAGCGAGTTCACCGGGTTGCGGCGGCTCAGGCGGAAGATGACGAGCGCGGCGATGATGGCGATAACCGCAACGGCGAGCGTGCCCCATACGTTGATCTTCGCCACCGCACAGGCCGCTGCGCCGATGACGCCGGCAGCCGGGAACGTTACCAGCCAGGCCACCAGCATGCGCGCGGCCACCATCCAGTTCACCTTGTTGCCCCTCTTGCCAAGGCCGGTGCCGATGATGGAACCGGAGCACACCTGCGTGGTGGAAAGGGCGAAGCCCAGGTGGGAGGAAACCAGGATGGTGGTTGCAGAAGCTGCCTCGGCAGCGAAGCCCTGCGGGGTGGAGATCTCGGTAAGGCCCTTGCCCAGGGTGCGGATCACGCGCCATCCGCCCATGTAGGTGCCCAGCGCGATGGCCAGGCCACATGCAGCGATGACCCAAAGCTGCGGGCCGGTGCCGGAAGGCTGGATGCCCACGGCGATAAGGGTAAGGGTGATGATGCCCATGGTTTTCTGGGCGTCGTTGGTGCCGTGGGAAAGGGCAACCAGACAGGCCGTGATGGTCTGGCCGTGGCGGAAGCCGTTCTCAACGTACTTCTCGTCCATCTTGCGAACTATCGTGTATATCAACTTCACCGCTATGAACGCCGCCAGGCCGGCAACCACCGGGGAAACCAGCGCCGGGATAAGCACCTTGGCAACAACCGCGCCGAAGTTCACGCCCTCAACGCCGGCGCCCACGATAACGGCGCCCACCAGGCCGCCGAACAGCGCATGGGAGGAACTGGAAGGCAGGCCAACCAGCCAGGTCATCAGGTTCCACAAGATGGCGCCCACCAAGCCGGCGAATATGAATTCCGCGCCAATGGTTACCTGCTGCTCGTTGATGATGCCGCCGGAAATGGTCTTGGCCACCTCCGTGGAAAGGAATGCGCCGATAAGGTTCAGCGTGCCTGCTGCGATAACGGCGGTCTTGGGCTTCAGGGCGCCCGTCGCAATAGAGGTTGCCATGGCGTTTGCCGTGTCATGGAACCCATTGGTGAAGTCGAACGTCAGCGCCACGGCGATAACCAGGCCGACGACGACAAGAGTCGCGATATCCATGCTTCCTTCTGTTCCTCCTTAAGAAACATCTACTTCTTCGCGCAAATATGCGCATCAGCGGAGCAGAAAGATGCGTGGCGCCCAGGCCCATCCCAGGCAGTTTTGCTACGTATTCCGGTACGCACCCAGCTCTAATGCCGACTGCGACAGATTACGCTTTGAAATGTAAAACGGATGTTAAGCGGAGTTAACCTTACGTAAGCTTATTCAACTTTACGTTTACGCAGGTCAGATACCGTATATACGCCGATGATGATAACCGCGGAAACAACCAGCATCACGAACAATGCAACATACGACACCAGGTACGTGCCGAACGCCTCGGTAAGGAAGCCGGGCAGGAACGTGAAGATGAAGCCGCCCAGCGCATAGCAGATCTGGAAGTTCTTGATGGTCTTCACCTCGCTGCCCTTCGGGGAAAGCTCGATGCTCCAAACGGAAATGCCCACCGTGCCCAAGCTCAGGCCCAGGCCGTACAGGAACACGCCGATGCCCGCCAAGCCCGTGCTGCCCATGTCGGTAAGGCAGATAAGCCCCAGGCCAACGATGAACAACACGAAGAACAACGCCGAGCC
>CAVHGQ010000057.1:6663-9263 GCA_963635335.1 Candidatus Melainabacteria bacterium
GTGGAGGGCAGGCCGATGTTCGTGAACAGGATAAGGAAGCAGCACAGGGCGATGACCTTCTCGTAGTGGCGCTTCACCTTTTCGATCATCGGATGCCTTGCCTTTCCCTGCTCGTGCCGCGTGTTGCTTGGAAGCGGTGGCCGGCCCGGGCGGCAGGCGCATCGACCGCGCTTCAAGCAAACAAAGAGCCCGCCTACCTGGCGGGCTTCAAATCGTTCAGCAAGAGGATAGCAGTCTGACCGAAAGGCAAAGGGGTGCTTCGGATTTCTTTGCGCGTTGCGCACATTATCTTCGACCAGGAGCGCCGTGCGCGCCGCCCGCGAGGATACGCCAAAGGCATGGTTGCGGGGAAGACTGCGTGCCGGGGTTCCAGGCAGGTGCCGCGCGGTGCGCCGGGGCATGGGTTGTGGGATGGCCTGGCTGCGGGGAAGCCGCGCGAAGCCTTAAGCGACGGCGGCGTTGGGGATAACCTGGATGCGATTCAGCTGATCCATGGTGTGGGCATCAACCCCGATGCCGGCTGCGCCGTTGCGCACCTTCGTTACGTAGTCCTCGCGGAACGACCAATCCTTGAACGGACCGCGCAGGGAAAGGTAGATAAGCGCTTCAAGCGTGTAGGCGTCGTGCGCTTCAGGGTCGTAGTCGTTGAAGCCGAAGGCGTTGCAGATAACCGTGTTGGCGGTGCGGTTGCCCGCGTACTGAACCTCGACGAAGGTTTTCTCGTAGCAGTGGGAGGAAACGCCCTCGAAGCCGTCCATCTTCGACTCGTTGGCGCAGCTCAAATCCCACAGGGCGCCCTGCACGTGCTTGCCAGGTGCGGGGATTACCGTGGCGAAGCCCGCGCCGTCCATCTTCAACTCGTAGTTGGGAAGGGTGGCAACGCCCAGATACTCGGCGCCCGGGCAGCGGAATGCCATCTGGTCGAAGTCCATGTTTGATCCGTATGCGAAGTAAAGCTTGTGCATGACTGAAAGTATGCCGCCCGTCACTCCCCCACGGAACCCCGCGATTCTGCATAGCCAGCCATAAAGGCGCGCCTATAGCAAAGGGCAGCCTACGAGCAATCCCGGGGGATCGCCGCTCATGCAGCACCGTTTCCGCAGGTAAACTCCTGATTTGCGAGCGCTTGCCCGCCTTTGACGTCAGGCGCTCGCCCTGAATGCCAGGGCGCCCGCCCGCACGCCCGCTCCCACACCCCCTCCAAAACGCTACTGCTCCGTACACAAGCCCCGCCAACACGCACGCCTACCTGCGCACTCCCACCTAAATGCCGCCGCTTCCGCGGTCAGGTCGCGCACCAGCACGCACGCCAGCACACGCCCGAGCACACAAAAGCGCCGACGGCGGAAAGCCATCGGCGCTTAGGTTCAGGCGCATTAGCAGCCAAGCGAAACTAGGACACCAGGTTCTTCGTGTTCCCCGCAAAGTACGAGGCAATGTTTTCCGCCACGATCTTGGCGCGCTTCTCCATCGCCTGATGCGAAGCAAAGGCAACGTGCGGCGTTACCACCGTGTTCTTACTGTTCAGCAGCGGATGCTCTGCCGGGAACGGCGGCTCCATCTCCAGCACGTCGATGCCGGCACCGGCGATGCGCCCCTCGTTCAGTGCCGCGGCAAGCGCCTCGGAGTCCACAATGGGGCCACGCGCGCAGTTGATAAGGTAGGCCGTGGGCTTCATAAGGGCAATCTGCTCGGCGCCGATCATGCCGGTGGTCTGGGCATTCTGCGGAACATGCAGGCTCACCACATCGGAGGTGCGCAGCAGTTCGTCAAGTTCAACGAACTCCACGCCGGGGATGTCCTTCTTCGTGCGCGAGTAGCACACCACTTCACAGCCGAATGCTTGGGCAATGCGCATCACGCGCGTGCCGATGGCGCCGGCGCCGATAACGCCGAAGCGCTTCCCCTCAAGCTCGGGACCCACCAAACCGTCCTTGGTGCCGCCCTGGCGTACGATGGAGTTCAAGGTCGATACGTTGCGGGACACGTCCAGCAGCAGGCCGAACACCAAGTCGGCCACCGCCACCGTGGAATAGCCGGCGCAGTTGGAAACCTGGATGCCGTGCTCGCGACAATACGCCATGTCGATATGGTCGAAGCCCGTGAACGCATCGCAGACGTACTTCAGGTTCGGGTTCTTCTGCATTACGGAACCGGGGTACTTGATGTTGGAAAGCACCACGATGTCGGCGTCGGCGCTGCGCTCGGCAAGCGTGGCCTCGTCCTCCTTGCGGTCGGGATAGGTGACGATTTCCGCCCCCTGGCCTTCAGCGGCCTTTTCAAGGAGGGCTCGCAATGCTTCATCGGGAATGCCAAGAGGCTCCAGTACGGCGATCTTCATGGGTCTCCTTTCGGGATGTTCGAATATGCGGGCAGCCCCGCTCCCGTCGCGAGCAGCGCGGGCGGGGCAACAGAGAGCGTTTTGAAGAAGAAGGTATCCAAAATGCTCGGTGGAAGTCCGCGGTTCAATGGTAGAGGGCACCCTTCCGGGATAACGGAAACCCGGCTGTTCATCGATAAGCGGGCGAATGGCCACCCCAACGGGTTCCCGCCCCGCCGCCTACCCCGAATGCCGCTACGCTCGCACGACAACCTGAACC
>CAVHGQ010000058.1:0-9057 GCA_963635335.1 Candidatus Melainabacteria bacterium
AGGCGCGTATCCCTGAAGAGGATCTGCGAGCTGCTGTGATGGCGGTTCCGGGCGTATGCGATGTGCACCATATCCGCACCCGCGGTACCAGCGGCGATGTGTACGCCGACATGCATGTGCTGGTGGATCCGCAAATGTCCGTGGCGGTGTCGCACGAGGTGGCCGACCGCGTCGAATCGGAAGTGGTGCATAAGTTCCCGCAGGTCAAAGACATCCTGGTGCATGTGGAGCCCGATGATGCCTACCATCGCATAGAACGCTAGGCGGTATTCGTCCGCTTACGCCAACGCGCTCCCGCCATTTGCCGCACCATTCCTTCGCTCGCTGAAAGCATTTTGAGCAATGTTCCCGCTTCAAATAAAATTTGAAGCCACACGACTCGTGATTTGTTGGTCGAATGCTGCGGAGGGGGTTGCTCGTGGATCCTAGGAACTTTGGCTCGTTTTTGGGCGTTCTGCGGAAGAACTCCTATGCCCTGGCTATAGTCGTTGTTCTGGCCATTTTTGCCGTGTTCTTGCATACCGCCGTGCTCGATAGGGTGCTCAGCGAAAGCGTGCTCCAGGATGCCGTGACCGAAAGCACCTCGCGAACCGATGCCATGTACGAAGGCGTCTCGGGCTTGCTCGATGACAGCGACTTCACCCAGATCAACGGCGAATCCGACAAGGGTTCGGCTCAGTACCAAGAGCTCCAGGCGCATCTGAACGAGATCCGCAACATGAATTCCACCAGGTACTTCTATACCGCCAAGCGCGCGGAAGACGGCACGCTGGTGTATGTGGTGGACGGCCTGAATAAGGATGCGGCAGACTTCCGCAACCCCGGCGACCCCATTGAAGAAGAGATGATTCCCTTTATCGAGCGTGCGATGTCGGGCGAAACAGTGTACTCGCAGGACATCGTGGATACCGATTGGGGCCACATCTTCACGGCGTGCTATCCCGTGAAGGTATCGGGCTCGGACGAGGTTATCGGCGCGCTCTGCATCGAAACCGACATGGAGCAAACCTACACCTTCATCGATGAGCACCAGCGCACCATCGCCACCACGGCCGCGGTTTCCCTGCTCATCTTGATCGCGCTGATCGCGCTTATCTACCTGTTCCTTTCGCACTTTCGGGTTCGGGAAGAGCGTGACAAGAGCGAGATTTCCCGTAGCAACCAGAAGCTCAAGGAAGCCCTTGAGCTTCAGACCCAGCAGTACGAGATCATTTCCTCACTGGCGAAGATCTACACCACTATCTTCCAGGTTGACCTGCGCACAAAGCACTACGAGATCATCGAGAGCCCCGAGCTTATGCTTTCGGTGTCCGAGGTCTCGGACACCCTGGACAACACCATCGAAGGCATCCTGTCCACGTTCGTCGAGCCCGACATGCGCGAGGATATGCGCGAGTTCCTGAACCTGGACACGCTGAGCGAACGGTTGGCCGAATCGAACACGGTGGTTCTTGAGTACCGCAACCCCGAAGGGCGCTGGTACCAGGCTCGCTACATCGTGAAGAAGCGCGATGGCCAGGGCAACGCCATCGAAGCGCTCTACGTTGCGCGCGACTTCACCGACGAGAAGAAACGTGAGCTCGACCTGCAGAACCAGCTGCGCGATGCTGCTATGGAGGCGCGCCGGGCGAACGTTTCCAAGACCACGTTCCTGCGCCGCATGAGCCATGACATCCGCACGCCCTTGAACGGCATCATCGGCATGATCCACGTGGCCGAGCGCTACCGCGACAACCCGGAAAAGATGCAGGAGTGCAAAGACAAGATCCTGCATTCAGCCGACTACCTTATCGACCTGGTTAACAACGTGCTGGACATCAGCAAGCTCGAATCCGGTTCGTTGGTTCTGGAGCACAAGCCGTTCAACCTGAGCGAATTGCTGCTGAAGTCGTTGCCCACGGTTGAAGCCAACGCGATGGAACACGGCATCGCGTTCACCGGCGGTACCGCCGATTCGCACATCGAACATCGCCTGCTGGTGGGCAGCGCCACCCACCTGAACCGTATTTTGATGAACATTGCCTCGAACGCGGTGAAGTACAACCGCCCTGGTGGCAGTGTGTGCTTGTACGCCAACGAGATTGCGTGCGACGGCGAGCGAGCCATCTACGAATTCGTCTGCGAGGACACCGGCCTGGGCATGAGCAAGGAATTCCTGCAGCACGCCTTCGAGCCCTTCACCCGGGAAGGCAAGGCTACTACCACTTCGTTCAGTGGCTCTGGCTTGGGCCTTTCCATCGTGAAAGACGTGGTAGAGAAGATGGGCGGCACGGTTCAGATCCAGAGCGAAGAGGGCGTGGGCACCAAGGTCGTTATCACCCTCTCGTTCGACATCGACCTTTCTGTTCCCGACCCAACGGCCATGGCCAAGCCCGTTGCTGCCGTGAGCTTGGCGGGAATGCATGCCCTGCTGGTGGAAGACAACGAGCTGAACCTTGAGATCGCCCATATCCTGCTGGAAGACTTGGGCGTTATCGTTACCGAGGCCAGGAACGGGCAAGAAGCGGTCGATACGTTCGCCGCCTCGAAGGTGGGGCACTTCGACCTGATTTTCATGGATATGATGATGCCGGTGATGGACGGCTTGGAGGCAACGCGCTGCATTCGAAAGCTGGATAGGCCCGATGCCCGCAAGGTGTACATCCTGGCCATGACCGCCAACGCCTTCAACGAGGACAGGCGGGAATGCTTCGCCGCCGGCATGGACGCGCACATCAGCAAGCCCATCGACGAGGCGTCGATCACTGAAGCGGTGGCTTCGCTGGCTGGCCGGCCGTCGTAGGCTCCACACGTGAACCAGCCTGTCTTGAGCGTTATCGGTTTATAGATGATTCGGCTGTTGCCGTTGCTTTATCTGTCGGCAGTGCGCACGTGCCCGAACGCGCACTGTTAGCGTTGGTTGAGTTCGGCGTAATGCCTCAGCGGCTTACTGCTCGTATCCGCCTCTACCGTGGGTCGCTGCCGTTGTTTTACGCGTTGGCAGCAGCGCGGGCGGTGTTGTAGAACGTGATGACCTTGCCGCCGTGCATTGCCGTGCCGCCACTGCGGATGTTCTGGTAGGCTTTCGAATCCTCGTAATCCCACGAGGTGATGCCCCTGGCCTTGCAGTACTTGAACCAGCCCTCGGCTCCGTAGTTGTAGCCTTGTGCGATAAGGCCGATCTTGCCGGTGTCGTCGGTGTCCAGGCTGCCGAGCCAGCCTTCCCATAGATCCACGTTCTCCTTCGTTTCCAGCACGCCTGCGTATACGGAAGAAGTGCCCGTATCGCCCTTCACCTTGAGCGAAGGGTCGATGCCCCATGCGCGCAGGGCGCTGTCGCCGAGCCCTACCACGTTGCGCCTACCTGCGGTAACGCCGGCAATGCCCTCGCCGGCCTGCATGATGTCGTTGTCGGCGCCCACAACGGAGTAAACGTCAAGGTTGCCGCCGGATTCTGCCTGCATCATGGCCAAAACGGTGTCGGTCCATTTGATATCGAGCCCCGCATCGCTGCACGCGGTTTCCACGGTGGAGCGCCATTTCTCTACCTTGCTGGGGAAGCTGCTTCCGCTGGCCGTGACGGCCGGTGCGGTGCTCATGCTGGGGGCGGGGCGAAGGTTGGCGATGGCCAGGTCCGAGCCCAACAGGGAGGGGATGGAGATAACCGCAACAAGCACAATCCCGGCCACTATCAGGTACGAGGGCTTAACCGGCCGTGCGCGCCGCTTCGCCAAAAGCTCGTTTCGCTTTCGGGCGGAAGGACGGATTTTCGCCCTTTTGGAAAAGCTGACGTTGGTCTTTGTCTTGAATTGCTTGTACTTGGGCACGCATGCTCCCATGGTTCGAGGGGTTTGAGCTGTGTGGTGTTCGCTTTGATGTAAACAGTAAGGATATCACCTTGCTTGTTTTGCTGCTGCGAATGCCCGATAACTCCCACGTGAATAAAATAGTATTAATTCGCTATTGATATCGGGTATCAACAAGATATACTGAACCCATCAAGAAGGGAGGTTGCAATGGCGCGTCGAAACACAGTGCAGCAAACGGCAGTGGCTGCGAAGCTGTCGATGCTTCACGGTTCGCATCCTACCGCCGATGATGTTCATGCGGCTGTTTCGGCTGAGTACCCAACGGTCAGCAAAGCTACGGTGTACCGCGTGCTGAACCGCATGGCCGAAGAGGGAACGGCGCTGAAGGTGAATGTCAGCGATGGGCCGGATCGGTTCGACGACACCCTGAAGCCCCATTACCACGTTCTGTGCACCGAATGCGGCCGCGTTGACGACGTGGAGGCTAGCGAGGAGCTTGCCTCGTTCGACCTGGACGCGGCGGCCAAAGCAGCCGGCTACACCATCGCTGGGCACGACCTGCTGTTCCGCGGTGTGTGCCCGAATTGCAAGAAGGGAGGCGGCAATGGCGAATAACATCGACCCGAAAGCATTCCACCAGTTCAGCTATGGGGTGTTCTTGCTTTCCGCCAAGGAGGGAAGCCGCGACAACGCCTGCATCATCAACACGGCGATCCAGGCTTCGTCTGAGCCCCGGCAGGTAAGCATTTGCTGCATCAAGGGAACCTGCACCCAGGAAATGATCGGACGAACGAACCGGTTCTGCGTTTCCACCCTTACCCAGGCAACGCCATACTCGTTCTTCCAGCATTTCGGAATGCAGAGCGGCAATCAGGTAGACAAGTTCGCGCAGCCCGAGGCGTTGAGCTTGGCGGGTGCCCATATCGCGCGTTGCGAAAGCGGCCTGGTGTACGAGGCTTCCGCGAATGCCTTCATCGATTGCGAGGTGGTAAGCGCGGAAGACCTGGGCAGCCACGTTCTGTACGTCGGCAAAGCCGTGGAAGCGCAGCATCTGTCCAGTGAGTCCTCGCTTACCTACGAGTTCTACCGCACGCAAACGCGGAAAGCCGCTCAGCCCGATGGCACTTCTGGCAGCGATGCCGCCGATGGCAACATCGTGGCGTGGAAGTGCACCGTCTGTGGTTACATCTACGAAGGGGAGCAGATTCCCCAAGATTTTATCTGCCCGATTTGCAAGCACGGCGCCGAGGATTTCGAGCCGGTTTACGCAAGCTCGAATAAGGAAGAGGAACCTAATGGGGTAGAGGTGCCCCAAGAAAAGGAGAAAGCAATCATGGCAACGAAATGGGTATGCAAAGTATGCGGTTACATCTACGAAGGCGAGCAGCCCCCGGCGGAATGCCCGGTGTGCCACGCACCCGCCAGCCAGTTCATGCAGGTTGAAGGCGAGCTTGAGCTTGCGGCCGAGCATGAGTACGGCGTGTACGGCAGCACGGTGAAGAACAACCCCGACATCTCCGAGGAAGACAAGGCGTATCTGCTGGAGCAGCTGAAGGCGAACTTCACCGGCGAGTGCTCCGAGGTGGGCATGTACCTGTGCATGGCGCGCATCGCGCATCGCGAGGGCTACCCCGAGGTTGGCCTGTACTGGGAGAAGGCCGCCTACGAAGAGGCTGAGCATGCCGCCAAGTTCGCAGAGCTGCTGGGCACCGAGCTCGAGCCCAACATGAAGGCCAGCACGAAGGAGAACCTGGCTTGGCGCGTGGATTGCGAATTCGGCGCCACGGCTGGCAAGGTTGAGCTTGCTGCCTGCGCCAAGAAGAACGGCCTGGACGCCATCCACGACACCGTTCACGAGATGGCCCGCGACGAGGCCCGTCATGGCAAGGCGCTGAAGGGCCTGCTGGACCGCTACTTCGGCTAAGCGGCAGCTTCGCAGGTTTCGGGTGGCTTGCGGGTCGGCAGCTTGAGCTTGCCGTTTCGCGTCCATCCGGTACCCTGAAAGCGATCGATACGCCAACCCCGCTCGTACGGACTAGGTTCTGTGCGGGCGGGGTTTCTTTCAAGGAGCAGGAAATGGGCAAGGCGGGAAAATCGAAGAACGGGAAGCCGAAGCGCGGCGCCGTGTGGCCTCAGGGGCCGCGCCCGCTGGTTGCCCTCTACGGGTTGGACGAGGGAACGCCGCGCGGCGATGCCGTTCGCGCAGTTGTGAGCCAGCTGGGATTTCCTGCTCGCACGATAGGCGCGGATGATCTGGGGCTTTCGGTTGGTGCCCTTGCGGGTTTGATGGGGTCGGCGAAATCGGGCAAGCCCTATGCGGAGGAAGTGCCTGATGTCGAGTTCATGCTGATAAGCGGCCTTTCGAACTCGCAGTTGGACCAGCTGCTTTCTGCCTTGCGCGAGGCTGATGCAAGCGTGGCCTTGAAAGCCCAGGTTACCCCGCATAATCGTTTCTGGCCTGTTCGCCTGCTTATTTCAGAGGTTGCCAAAGAGCACGCAGCGATGACGCAGGGATCGAGCAGCTCTCAAGCTTAGTGGCCGCCGCTCCTGCGTACTCGCGCCCACGCGTTCTAAGCGAACGCGGCATGATTCGCTGCATAGTCGGCATCGAAACGAGCATATAAGCGAAGCGCCCGGATGCCTTCATTAGGCATCCGGGCGCTTCTGTTTCGGCTGTTGTAGGTTCTTGGCCTATCCGTAGGTGGTGTACTCGTATACGGTGAGCACCGTCATGCCGATGGCGATAGCCACGGTAAGCAGGATCCTTACCGGGTCGGGAAGCTTGCTCATGGCCTTGCCGGCAATGGGGTACACAACCCAGGTGAACAGCGTGAGCAGCGCGGCGATGAGCAGGTCGTTCACGATCCAGGCCTGCCCCAGGATGTTGCCCGGCAGGCGCGAGTTGTCCCAGAGTGGGTAGTTGCCGTACTGGTCGGGCTGGTTCTGCAGGAAGCCCTGCGCCAGTTCCGCGCCCATGGCAACGAACACGCTCACGATGAAGAAGTGGATGCCGGCCTTGATGCCCGACTGCCTCCATTTGATGAGCATCGCGCGGTAGGGAACCAGCACTATGGAGGCTATCACCACGCCGAATCCGTAGACGAAGAACGGGTAGTTGATGTCGTTCCACACGCCCGAATTGGGGTCTACGATGCCGAAGAAGTAGTCGTTGAAGCTGCAGTACACCCATTCGCACCAATGCCCAACCACGCTGAAGATGCAGAAGAAGACAACCATGTCGCACCAGAAGTGCCAATCGCGCAGGCGCGTGAAGCTTCTGCGCCAGATCTCGGCGATGCTTACTGTGTAGCGTTTGGTTTCCTTTTTTGCCATGCGTACCCCTTTTCTAGCCCATTGATTATGCCATGAGCTCCCAGGATGCAATGGCCAAAGCGGAGATTCCATCAAAGGGGTCGAAGCCAAGGGGCTGGGGGTTCGCGCGGTTCGCCGGCGTGGTGTTCCATCCGGGCAGCTGGCGAAGAGCTCGGGGTTGTGGCCAGGGGTTCTGGCGCCGAGGTCAAGGACACTGAAAACTGTCCAAAAAAGAGGAGGGGCCTGCGAGAGGGGATCTCGGCAGGCCCACAAGGAGGGAGTTCCGGTGCCTTATAAATTGGGGATCTGGCACCGACTGCTTTTTGGGGAAAAGCAGTTGCAAATTGGGAGGGGACCACATTTGCTGGTTCGTAATATACGAGCCTTTTCGTTCTTGGACAACCCCTTGTAACCTGTCTGCAACCGTGAACGCATTCAAAACGACCACTGAACGGGTTCACTCTATTCGTCTTCACATACCCTTCACACTTTAGTAAGAGTCAGGCAAGTTGCAGCCCTATTTGAACGCGTTCACGTCAAAACCCAGTTGACCATGGCACTGCATGGCCTGTTACCGAATGGCATTCGTTATGCTTGTGCTGTATACGGCTTCGGACGGCTCCTTCGATATAATGAACGCTCATAAAGCAGTGCGGTTCGTTCTGCCAACCGTTGCCTATAGGAGGCTTTCCCATGCCCGATATCCAAATGCGTTTCAACAAGGACATGCTCGTCCTTTCCACCCCGCTTGATTACCAGCTTTCCTCTCAGGGTTTCGAGGGCTTGGCCGATAGGGAATATGTGGTGCTGAACGAGCCCGAGCTTATTGAGGAAGCCTTCAACTTGGAAAAGACCTTGGGCGTTCCCGTGTTCGTTGCCCCCACCGAGGGCATCACCGAAGCCCAGCTTGCCCATGCCCGGCTCGAAGGCCATTCGGCGGAAATGGCCCGCATCGCCTACGAGGCGGGAGCGCAGTTCGCGCCGCAGCATTACTTGGCTGCAATCGGACCGTGCGGTTTGCCGCTGGACCCTACCAGCGGCCCTTCGCTGAAGCAGTCGCGCAACCAGTACCGCGACGCCGTGCGCGCGCTTATTGAATACCCGTTCGACGGGATCTACCTTACCGGCTTTGCCAATCTCTACGATGCCCAATGCGCGCTGATGGGGGCACGCTCCGTGTACGACGGTCCGCTGTTCATCTGCCTGGTTCCGCAGGCGGGCGGCACGTTCCCGTGCGGAAGGACGCTTGCTGAAGCTGTCCAGCTGTGCGACGAGTACGGCGCCGACGTTATCGGTGTTTCTTCTGATGCGCCTGTTGCGGTGCTGTACGGCTATGCCGAAACTATGGCAAAGGCTACGGACAAGCCCAAGCTGGTGGAAGTGTCGGTGCGCAAGCGCGATCGCCGGCAGTTCGAGCCGACGGAGGAAAACCCGTATCCCACCGCCGATGCGCTGGTTGATGTTGCGCTGGGGCTGCGGTCTCGCGGAATCGAGTTCGTGCGCGCCACGGGCAACGCCAACCCCGCCTATACGGGTGCCCTGCTGGCCACGCTTTCCGGCTTGGACGTGGTGTTGGGCGAATAGCGTTTCGCGTGCAGCGGATTCGCAGGCAAGCGCAGTGAGAGGGGGATGGCCGCATGGCACGGCAGAAAAGCGCTGATTTCGGAATGCTCCAGGAATTCGTGGAGCGCCTGTTCGCCAGCAAAGAAGACTACCTGCGCCTTGAGGTGATCCTCGAGGCGGAAGCGTACGGCCTGAACAAGGAATTGCAGGAGATCATCCGCCTGCTGCCGCCCGGGCTCTATACGCGCGAGAAACTGTGCACGCAGCTGAACTCGTCGCTGTCGTCGCACGGATGGGGCTTTGTGTACGGTGCGGTGCATTAGGGTGCCGCGGGTTTCAGGGCATAAAGAAACCGACCCCGCTAATTGGATGAACCCACCTAGTAAGGTGGGTG
>CAVHGQ010000059.1:0-9023 GCA_963635335.1 Candidatus Melainabacteria bacterium
ATGTCCTGCAGGAAAATCATGCGAACCTCGTCATTCTGGACTTTCGCCTTGTCAAGCGCACGGAATGCGTCGGCCAGCACCAGCGACACCTTTTCGTTCAGGATTTCCTGGTCCAGCGTGATCATGTAGATATCGGTCATGTCCATAACCTCTCCGTCCTCGTCGAAAGTGAGCATCGAATAGATGATGCTTTCCGCATCCTCGCGCTGTGCCCGGGGGATCTGCTCGCCATCGCGATCCAGGCAATCCGCCATGAACTCCGGGGCATCCGCGGCGCGGATCAGGTTGGCCATTGCCTTGGTGGGCGCTTGCCCCTTCTCGTACCGGGCAAGGCTGGCTTCCCCAATGCCCAGAACCTTCGCAAACGCCTTTTGCGTCATATGATATTTTTTGCGGACTCTTTTGATGTATTCCGCGTTCACTTCATCGGACATCGTTACCTCCTGCACGTGATGTACCGTTAGCCTAGCTTATCGTTTGGCATCTTGTCTACTATCGTTTGATAGTTCGCGTAAGGAAGTTCTCGCCTGACGTTTATAAACCTACAAAATTACTCGGATTTAGGCCGTTCCCGCTTTCAGCTTGCGTCCGAACACGCTAGGATAGGGAAAACGTAGTGCGCCCCACCAAGGAAAGCGCGCGGCAGAACCGAAAGAGACATCATGTTCAACGAAAACCTCGATTCCATCGTTGCGGGCATTGCCCAGAACTACAGCGCGAAGGAGATCTTCTTCACCGACCCCGACCGCCACTTCCCCAACAAGAAGGCCATCACCAACGTGATCAAAGACCTTCGCCGCGTGATGTTCCCCCGCTATTTCGGCGACGAGACGCCCACCGGCACCAATCCCGAGTACTTCATCGGCGAATCGCTTATCCGCATCGAGGATTCGCTGCGCCGCGAGCTCACCGAAGCGCTGCTGTTCAAGAACCCTGAGCTTTCCTGCGAGGAAACCCGCCAGCGCGTCGATGCGATCTGCGCACACTTCTTCGGAAAGCTGCCCGAGATCCAGCGCGTGCTGCTCACCGACGTGCAGGCCGCCTTCGACGGCGACCCCGCCGCGCAGAGCAAGGAAGAGATCATCTTCAGCTACCCGGGCTTCTTCGCCATCTTCGTGTACCGCATCGCCCACGAGCTGTACACGCAGGACGTGCCGCTGATCCCCCGCATCATGACCGAGTACGCCCACAGCGGCACCGGCGTTGACATCAACGCGGGCGCGCAGATCGGCGAGTACTTCTTCATCGACCACGCAACCGGCGTGGTAATCGGTGAGACCACCATCATCGGCAACCACGTGAAGATCTACCAGGGCGTAACGCTGGGCGCCCTTAGCACCCGCGCCGGCCAGAAGCTCGCCGGCGTGAAGCGCCACCCCACCATCGAGGACAACGTAACCATCTACTCGAACGCCAGCGTGCTGGGCGGCGAAACCGTGGTGGGCGAAGACACCGTCATCGCCGGCAGCGCCTTCGTTACCGAAAGCATCCCCGCGCATTCACGTGTGAGCCTTGCCAGCCAGAAGGTGAACGTGCGCCAACCGCACAAGAAGGCAGAGAGCAACTGGGCTTCCGAATAGCTTCCGAGGGCAAAGCGGGCCGGCGCGACGTCTACCAGCCGCGGCGGCGCGGCCAGCAGCATCGCCGCAGGCCAGACACTAAATCAAGCCACAAAACAAGGGGTGGGAGAACGAATCTCCCACCCCTTTTCAATTCCCAATGCGGCACGCAAACCGCTCAGGCAGCCACAACGATCACGGCAGTTCGAAACTCCTAGAACAGCCCCAGGCGCTTCTCTATCGCCTCGTTGATGATGCGCAGCGCCTTCACGCGTGCGTAGTACTTGTCGTCGCTTTCCAGGATGATCCACGGCGCGTGACGGGTAGAGGTAAGGCGGAACATGTCTTCCACAGCCGCGCGGTACTGCGGGTACTTGTCGCGGTTGCGCCAATCCTCCGCGGTGATCTTCCACTGCTTTTCCGGGTTGTTCTCGCGCGCCTCGAAGCGGGCCAGCTGCGTTTCGGGCGAGATGTCCACCCAGAACTTCAGCAGGATAGCGCCCCACTCAACCATGTCGCGCTCGAACTCGTTTATCTCCTCGTAGGCGCGGCTCCACTGCTCGGTGCTGGCGAAGCCCTCCACGCGCTCTACCAGAACGCGCCCGTACCAGCTGCGGTCGTAGATGCCCACGTGGCCGGCCTTCGGCAGGCGTGTCCAGTAGCGCCACAGGTGCGGATGCAGCAGCTCGGGCTTGGTGGGCGCCGGGCTGGGGAAGATGGTGTACGAGCGCGCATCCAGGGCCTGGGCAACGCGCTTGATGCTGCCGCCCTTGCCCGCGGCATCCCAGCCTTCGTACATGATCATCATGGGAACGCGGCGGATGTACATCTCAAGCTCGATGCGGCGCAGGCGCTCCTGCTCGGCCTTCAGCTGCAGCTTGTAATCCTCGCGGCCAAGCACCAGGCTGTGGTCCACCTCGTCCAACGAGGGGATGTGCTCGCTTGCGGCGAAGCGCGTCATCAGCGGCGCGTGGGCGCTGGCGGCTCGCGCATCGCGCTCGGCGTTCTGGCGCAGCAGCAGGTTCTGCTCGGGAGTGCGCTGGCGCTCATCGCCCACCACGGCGCCCGTGGTGGCAGCAGCGGAATTCTCCTTCGCCTTCTTTTCCGCCTCGAGGGCAGCAGCGTTCTTGGGCTTGTTCAGCTCCTTTTCCAGCGCGTCCACGATAGCCTGCACCACGCGCAGGTTCACCTGGCGCTTGTCGCCGGCGTCCAGCAAGATCCAGGGAGCGATCTTGAAGTTAGAGCGCTTCAGCATCTCGTCGTACACACGGTAGGTCTGCTTGTAGCGCTCAAGCTGAGCCAGGTCCTTCTCGGTCACGCGCCATTTGGTGGCAGGGTCGGAGTACAGGCTGATCAGACGCTCGCGCTGCGTCTGCTCGGAAATGTGCAGGAAGAACTTGATCACCAGGTAGCCGTCGTTTCGCAGCTGCGTTTCGAAGTCTTCCACCACAGGCACCACGCGCGAGACATGCCGTTCCAGGCCAAGGCGCTCCTTCTTCGAGATCTTGCCCTTCTTCGGCAGCTGGTTTATGACGTGCTGGGCCACCACGGAATACCAGCCGCGGTCGTAGAACGTCATGCTGCCGCGCTGCCCCAGCGACTTCCAGAATTGCTGCATAACCGGGTAGTAGCCGGTCGCGCCGAAGCCCTCGTCAAGCACAAGGCTGGCTTCCTCGTCGTCGAAGTCCTCGGTAACGTAGACGCTGGTGTCGCGCGCGTCCAGGTTGTACAGTAAGTCGGAGATGCGGCTGCCCTTGCCGGCGCCCTTCCATCCCTCGAACAGCACAACCACGCCAACCTCTTGGCGCTTGGCTTCCTGCTGCAGAACGACCAGCTTGGAAACCAGTTCCTTGAAGCGCGCCTTGTATTCTTTCTTGGATACCTTCTGCGAATCCATGCGGACGGTTTCGAGCATGGCTTCCCCTTCCCCTCGAAAATCCCCTGCCCCGCAGCCATACGGCCGGGGCGCAGCCAAGCCGAACAGCTTGGCAGATCAGTTGATTCCAATGGTAAGCCATGACGCGCGCCTGGTCGGGCAAATGTAAAATAATGTGTCATAACACGTCCATCTGTGCAGCAAATTGCCCGATATAGTTAAATCAGTTTGGCGCATCCCGCGTTGCAGCTATTCATCAAGGAGCATCACATGGCCCGCTACGGCATCATCGACCTCGGTTCGAACACCATCCGCCTTTGCATCTACGAGGTGAACTGCGCGCCGCACGAGCCCCTTCGAGCCAAGGACATCAGCATCCTGCTGAACTACAAGGCAATGGCCGGGCTGGCATCACACATCAAGGAAGGCGCCATGACCAAGCAGGGCATCCGCCGCGCCGCGAAGACCATCAACGCCCACCTTGCGCGAGCGGGGCATTTCAGCTGCGAGCGCATCGACATCTTCGCCACCGCCGTGCTGCGCAACTGCACGAACTCGCACGAGGCGGCCGCGGAAATCGAGGGCGCGGTGGGCAAGCGCATTTCCATCCTCTCCAACGAAGAGGAAGCTCACCTGGGCTTTCTTGGCGCCAGCCTAAGCCAGAACATGCAGAACGGCACACTGGTGGATATCGGCGGCGGCTCCACCGAGCTCACCCACATCAAGAACGGGCTGGACCTGGCCAAAACCAGCCTGCCGCAGGGCTCGCTTTCCTCGTTCGCCGACCACGTGAAAGGCCTGCTGCCCACGAAGGACGAATCGCGCAAGATCGCCTCTTCGCTGAAGGCTCTGGCCAAGGACTCGAACCCCAGCCTATACGAAGCCGACAAGCTCTACGGAATCGGCGGCGCCATCCGCTCGGCGGCGAAGGTGTACGGCGACCTGTGCAACGAGGGCACCCGCTTCGACTTCATCCTTCCCGAGCACTTGGACGCGCTGCTGGACCTGTACGAGAAAGACCCAGATTCCTTCGCTCATCAGGCGCTTCGCACCGTGCCCGACCGCATACACACCTTCCTGCCCGGGTGCATCATCATCCGGCAGGTGTTCGAGCTGTGCCACGCCGAGCGGCTGGACATCTGCAAATACGGCGTACGCGAAGGCTACCTAGCCGACCGCGTGCTGGTGAAGCCTGTTGCCTCGGCGCTATAAGCCCACATCAACGAACTTTGAAGCGAACCTAGCAAAAACGCTGCCCAACCTGCGCATCGTGGGCATTAACGATTACAATAAGGTTGGGGAATTCGAATACATTCGATCCTTTCAAAGGGATCTCTAGACCGAGGGGGACTAATGGAAGCAAAGAAAGACGCTGCGAGCAAATCCGCAGACATCCAGTCGCTGCAGCAACGCCGAAGCGAACGCCACGTGCTGCCCTACATGCAGAACCGTGAGCTTTCCTGGCTGACCTTCAACAAGCGCGTGCTCGACCAGGGCGAAGACCGCAACGTCCCGGTGCTCGAGCGCCTTACCTTCGTGTCCATCTTCTCCAGCAACCTGCAGGAGTTCTTCATGGTGCGCGTGGGCAGCCTGACCGACCTTTCCCTGGTCGACAAGGACATGCGCGAGAACAAGACGCAGATGACGCCCGACGAGCAGCTGCTTGCCATCTACGACCGCTGCCACGACCTGTACCCCGAGCAGGAGCGCATCTACAACAAGATCCTGGGCCAGCTGGCCGAGCACGGCATCCATCAGCTGCAGCCCGAGGACCTTACCAAGGACCAGGCGGCCTACCTGCACACCTACCTGCGCGAACGCGTGGTTCCCTACCTTTCGCCGCAGATCATCAACTCGCGCCACCCGTTCCCCCACTTGGAGAACGGCGCGCTCTACGTCCTGCTGCGCCTGGACGAGGAAGCCAACCGCGAGAAGACCAAGGCCAAGAAGGACGCCAAGGCAAAGGACGGCAAGAAGGAGAAGAAGAACGTCGGCGCAGACGATGCCACGTTCGGCCTTATCCCCCTGCCCCACCAGGCCAACCGCGTTATCAAGCTGCCCGGCGAGGGCACGCAGTTCATCCTGCTGGAAAATGCCATCAAGACCATCGTCGATGAAGTGTTCAACATGTACACCACCAAGCGCGCCAGCGTTATCTGCGTAACGCGCAACGCCGACATCGACCCGAACGATGGCACCGAGGAAGACTTGGACTACGACTACCGCGAGCACATGAAGCGCATGCTGAAGAAGCGCGCCCGCCTGGCTCCGGTACGCCTGGAATCCGACACCCCGCTTTCCAGCGTTACCGAGAAGTTCCTGCTGAAGCGCCTGAACCTGAAGCCGTACCAGTGCTTCGTCACCAACGTGCCGCTGGACATGGGCTACGCCTGGGGCCTTGCCGGCATGGTGGATTCCGAGGTTGCGCGCGAGATAACCAACGAGCCGTTCACCCCGCAGTGGCCGGCCGTGTTCGACAAGAAGCGCCCCATCATCGAGCAGGTATGCGAGCGCGATGTGCTGCTGATGTACCCGTACGAGAGCATGGACCCGTTCGTGAAGATGCTCAACGAGGCCGCAAACGACCCGTCGGTGTTCAGCATCAAGATCACGCTCTACCGCCTGGCAAGCCAGTCGCACCTGGCAGAAGCCCTGGTCACCGCCGCAGAGAACGGCAAAGAGGTTACCGCACTGTTCG
Organism: Candidatus Melainabacteria bacterium; assembly: GCA_963635335.1. Lineage (GTDB taxonomy): Bacteria > Actinomycetota > Coriobacteriia > Coriobacteriales > Eggerthellaceae > Anaerotardibacter. The sequence continues at coordinate 6,134 of CAVHGQ010000059.1, forward strand.
AGCTGCGCGCCCGCTTCGATGAGTCCAACAACATCGAGTGGAGCCAGCGCTTCGAGAAGGCCGGCGCCAACGTCATCTACGGCTTCCACGACTTCAAGGTGCATTCCAAGATCTGCACCATCGCGCGCTACACCGACAAGGGCGTGCAGTACATCACGCAGCTGGGCACCGGCAACTACAACGAGAAGACGTCGAAGCTCTACACCGACTTCAGCTTCATCACCACCGACGAGGCCATCGGCAAGGACGCCGCAGTGTTCTTCCGCAACATGAGCTTGGAGAACGCTTCCGACAGTTACCAGAAGCTCTCGGTTGCACCGCTGCAGATAAAGCCGATGATCCTTCACAAGATCGACGAGCAGATCGCGCTGGCGAAGAAGGGCGAGCCGAACGGCCTGGTGTTCAAGACCAACTCCGTTACCGACAAGGGCATCATCGACAAGATCGCCGAAGCTTCCCAGGCCGGCGTGAAGTGCACGCTGCTGGTGCGCGGCATTTCCTGCATCGTGCCCGGCGTTGAGGGCTATACCGACAACGTGGAAGTGGTTTCCATCGTCGGCCGCCTGCTCGAGCACAGCCGCATCTACGGCTTCGGCCCACGCGAGAACCGCGAGCTGTACCTTTCCAGCGCCGACCTGATGACCCGCAACATGGAAAAGCGCGTGGAAATCGCCTGGCCCATCTATGCGCCCGCGCTGAAGGAGCGCATCAACAGCTACCTGGACGTTTCGCTGGCCGATACCGCCAAGCTGCGCATGCTGAAGAGCGACCTGGAGTACACGCCGCTGGAGTTCTTCGCCTCCACCGAGGCCAACGGCGCCGAGGATTCCTTCGATTCGCAGGCTTACCTGATCAAGAAGGCGCGCGACGACTACCATCGCTCCGTGGAACTGCGCGAAGAAGAAGCCGCTCGCAAGGCCGAGATAGCGCGCATCGAGCGCATCAAGGCCGCCAAGAAGGAAGAGGAAGAGGCCGCTGCTGCCGCGAAGGCCAACGAGGAAGCAGAAGCCGCTGCTCAGGCGGCGGAAGCTGCGGCGGCGCGCGAAGCCGAGGCCGCAAAGGCCGCCGCGGTGGCCGAGTCGGCTGCTGCAGCTGAGCCCGCTGAGGCGGAACAGACCGCCGAGGCCGAGTTCAAGGCATCGCCCGTCATGCCCGATCCGGCACCCGTGAAGGAGCCGGCCGCACCTGCGCCTGAGCCGGCAGCGCAGCCCGAAACGAAGGTACCTGCGCATGCCGCAAGCGCACCCGCCGGCATCGAAGAGGTTGAGCCCGGCGTGGCTGGCCCCATCGGCACCCCGAGCGCACCCGCTGCGGCACCTGCGCCCGCCCCGGCTCCCGAGCCCGAGGTTCTTCCCGCCGCCGAGCAGCCCCAAGCTGCGCCCCAACAGGACACGCAGGCCATCCAGCTGGTACCGAAGAAGGCCAGCCTATGGCAGCGCATCAAGTTCCTGTTCACCGGCAGGCTGTAGCGCAAGCAGTCAGGCGCCCACCGGCACCGAACGCGCAAACCCAATAGAAGCAAGCGAGCCCGACAATCGTCGGGCTCGCTTTGTCTTGCAGCTCATTCGGGCTTAAGGCCTATGGTCGGCAGCCAGGTAATCCAGTGTTCGGATAGCAGGCAAAGGAACCTTTCCCACGCCAGACGTTACCTACATCCTGAAGCGTCCAGCCGCAGCAGAGCGACCGTAGATCTCGTTGGGCAGCGCTACGGCTCTTTCAGCAAAAGCCGGATGTGAGCAGCTATTCTTCCTTTTCCATGGCGGAAAGCAACGATTCCACCTTCGCCTCAAGCCTGTGAATAAGCTCCTTGTTCACGTCGAGCACCTTTTGCAGATCATCCGGAGTTGCATCCTCTACGTGGTAGCCGGCAGTGGCTGCGCAGGGCATGGCGAAGCGGGTGGCCAAGGCGGCGGCGATGTCGTGAGCGGGGATCTCGTCCCTATGGCAAGGAACGGCCAGCAAGCTCACCGTTGCAGTACGGCCAGACTCCGGCCGGGGAATGGCCTGCGCAGTGGCGCCCACGTGCGCAAACCCAGGCGTACAGGCAAACACAACAATGCCCCTGAGTGTGGCGGTGACCACGGCCTCCAGCCTGAACTTCCCCTGCCCTACGGCAACGGTTGCAGTACGGTATCCCATGGCATCTCCCTTAAACAAAACGTACCTGCGCCCGCAAACGCGGCGCGCTACTTGCAGCCTAACGCAAAAATCCCCTTTCCCGAAACGGAGATCCGATCCAGAAAAGGGGAAGCAGCAGCCAGTAGCCTGCACGGCACGGCAGCAAAGCGAAACCGGCTGTCCTAGGAACGCTTGGCGCGGTTCGGCTTGGCGGTGTGCTGGTTGTTCCTGCGGCGCGAAGAACCTTGGCCGCCACGGGAGCGCCTGCCCTTGCCGTTAGAACCAGAGCCCTCAGCCGGAGCATTGCGGATGCCGGAAGAATGCACGCCGGGGCGAAGGCGCGGCTTGGGCTGGCCTTGCAGCACTTCCACCATGGCCTTGCGCTTGCCAGCTTTGGGCTCGGCCTTGGCCTTCTGCTTGCCCGAAGCCTTCTTCTTGCGCTTCTGCTCCTGTCGGCGCAGCTCCTCGCGCACGGCTTCCACCTCGGGGTCTTCAACCGTGGAAGACTTGGCAGCGGAACGCTGGTTCGGCTTGGCCTGAGCCAGCTTGCGCTTGGCGGAACGGCGCTTCTTCTTCGCCATCTTGCCGGGAACCTTGGCAGCCGGAACTCGATCGGGATCGAGCTCTACCGGGCTTTCCCCTACCTCGATGCCGGAACCGTCCCACAGGTCCACTGTCTTGCCCATCAGGGCCTCGATATCCAAGAACTCATCGATATCCTGCTCGGTGACGATGGTGAGCGACCAGCCCACCCCGCCGCCGCGGCCGGTGC